>QKJM01000969.1 GCA_003249315.1 Archangium sp. | reverse complement strand
CCTCGCCGACGTGCTCTTCGAGGTGAAGGAGTTCCAGGCGGCGCGCGACATCCTCGACGCGGGGCTCGCCCGCTGCGGCGACCATCCGGCGCTGCTTGAGAAGGCGCTGGCGGCGGCGATGATGCTCTCCGACACCGAGGGCGCCATCCGCTACGTGGAGCGCGAGCTCCGGCGCGTGCCCGACCATGAGCAGGGTTGGCTCAACCTCGCCAACCTCACCCTCCTGACGAAGGACTTCGCGAAGAGCGAGCAGGCCGCCCGCGAGCTCCTGCGGCGCAACCCGAAGAGCTGGGAAGCCTGGTTCCACCTGGGCAACCTCTTCGAGGCGGTTCCGCTCGACACGAAGGCCGAGGAGGCGTACCGCAAGGCCGTCGAGCTCGCTCCCGACAACTGGAAGCCTCTCGCCAACCTCGCGGCCCTCCTCATCCAGATGGAGTCGAGGGAGCGCAACGCCGAGGCCGTTCCATTGTTGGAGAAGGCGCTGACGCTCGCGCCCGACGGGGACTGGCGCGTGTTCTACAACCTGGCACTCGCCCACACGAAGCTCGGACACCATGAGCGCGCCCTCGAGCTCGCGCGTCGGATCCTCCGCGAAGCGCCAGCGGGTGATGCGATGGTCCAGGAGGCCCGGAAGCTGGAGTCCAACCTCCTGGAGGCGGCGGCTCCCCCCCGCTGAGCGGTACACATCGAGCGACGCGCCCGGTTGGCATCATGGCTTCTTCCCGCATCAAGCCACGCAAAGCCCCGAAGCAGGGGCGTTCCCAGTCACTCGTCGATGCGCTGTTGGACGCGACAGCCCATATCCTGCTGACCCGCGGTGATCTGACGCGACTGAGCACCAATGAGATCGCGCGGGTGGCCGGGGTGAGCGTCGGCTCGCTCTACCAGTACTTCCCCAACAAGGAAGCCGTCGTCGCGGCCCTCATCATTCGCAAGGCGGAGAGGAGCGTCCAGGCGTTGGATGACGCCCTGACGGAGCTGATGGAGCTGCCCCTGGAGCAGTGCCTGGAGGGGGTGTTGAAGGTGTTCTTCTCCGCCTACAAGGGGGAGAACAAGCTCCGGGATCTGTTGGTGAGCCTGATTCCCACGCTCGACTGCGTCCAGTACCAGGATCAGGTGGTCGATCACGGGCGCAAGACGTTGTTGAGGATTTTCGAGCGACACAAGGAGCACGTTCGGGAGACGGACCTGGAGCTGGTCGCCTACATCTTCAGCCGCCAGCTCAGGGGGCTGATCAACGATTGTGTGCTGGAACGTCCCGAGCTGATGGATGATCCACGTCTCGTCAGCGAGCTGACGCACCAGCTCGTGGCCTGGGTGCGACGGGAATAAGAAGCACCTTGCCGTCTGGATACGAGGAGGACTCGCATTCGGATCGAGCCACGGGCCCCTCTTCCGGTCGAGAAAGGGGTAACCCGTCCCGGGCTCGGAGGCCCGGCTGCTGGAATCCCGACGGGGGATTCCCTATTCTCATCAGAGATGATCCCAGCGACAGGGCAGATTCCCCTCGAGGAGGAAGAATCGAGGGCCCGTGAGGAGAGACTGCACACGCTGTTCGAGACGTCGCCGGACCCCATCTACCTGAAGGACGGCGAGGGGCGCTGGCTCGAGGCGAACGAGGCGGGTCTCCAGGTCTTCCGTCTGAGCAAGGCGGACTACCGGGGTCGGACGGACCTGGAGCTGTCCGAGTTCGACGATTTCTTCCGGGAAGCCTTCATCGCCTGCTTCGAGAGCGATCAGCGGGCCTGGGCCGCGGGGCGCGCCTCGCAGCAGGTGGAGGTGGTGCCTCAGCCGGATGGCGGTTCCCGTATCTTCGACGTCATCAAGGTTCCTCTCTTCTACCCGGATGGGCGGCGGAAGAGCCTGATCATCCTCGGGCGCGAAGTCACCCTGCGGTACAAGGCCGAGCAGGAGAGGGATCGACTCCTGCTCCAGGAGCAGGAGGCCCGCGCCGTGGCGGAGGAGGCTCGGCGACGCTCCGAATTCCTCGCCACCGCGAGTCGAAGGCTGGCTGGCTCGCTGGACTACGAGGCCACGCTGTCCACGGTCGCCTGGCTGGCGGTGCCCTTCCTCGGGGAGTGGTGCGCGGTGGATCTGGTAGGTGAGGAGGGGCGGATCCACCGGGCGGCTGTCGCCGCCGCTCCCTCCTGGACGGAGCACGCTCGCCAGTTGGAGGACTGCACGCCGGACTCGCAAGCAGCGAGGGGCATCGCCGAGGTCATCCGAACGGGGAATCCAGTGGTGTTCGCCCCGTTGCCAGGAGAGGAGGCGCTCCCTTCGCTGTGCGACCACGGAGGAGCGCACCTGCCGGCGGTGCAGGCGATGGGGCTGCGCTCGGCGTTGTCGGTGCCGCTGCTGGCCCGTGGCCGGACGATGGGGGCACTCACCCTGGCCTCGGCGCGGAGGGATCGCTACCGCGACGAGGATGTGGCGCTGGCGATGGATCTGGCCTGGCGTGCCGCGCTGGCGATGGACAACGCCCGCCTGTATTCCGAGTCGCAGGAGGCCATCCGCGCCCGCGACGAGTTCCTCTCCGTTGCGTCGCACGAGCTGCGCACGCCGCTCACCGCGCTGATGCTCAGCGTCCAGCGGCTGTTGCGGAGGGCCAGCGTTGGCTCGGAGCTGCCCCGCACGACGCTGGTGTCCATGCTGGAGGGCACGCAGCGGCAGGGCCGGCGCCTGTCCCAGCTCCTCGACAGGTTGTTGGATGTGTCGCGGCTGCAGGCCCGGCGCGTCCAGCTCGAGTTGGAGGAGATGGACCTGGCGGAGATGGCTCGGGACGTGGCGTCCTTGTTCGAAGAGGAGCTGAGGCGCACGGACACGCCCTTGACGCTACGGGCGGAGGCGCCGGTGCTCGGCCGCTGGGATCGCTCCCGGCTGGAGCAGGTGGTGACGAACCTCCTCAACAACGCCATCAAGTATGGTGCGGAGGCGCCCATCGAGGTGGAGATAGGGGCCGAGGGGGAGATGGCGGTGCTCTCCGTGAAGGACCGGGGCATCGGCATCGCGCCCGAGCGTCTGCCCTTCATCTTCGGGCGTTTCGAGCGGGCGGTGTCGACGCGGCACTATGGAGGGTTGGGTCTGGGGCTGTACATCGTCCGGCAGCTCGTGGAGCTCCATGGGGGGACGGTACATGTGGAGAGCACCCCGGGTCAGGGCACCACCTTCACGGTGCGCCTGCCTCGGAGCGGTCCGCTCCGAGGCTCCGTCTCATCCAGGTCCGCGCTGTCCTCCTGAGCTACAGCGCGCGCAGGTAGGCCACGAGGTCGCGCTTCTCCTGGGTCGTCAGCTTCGTCCCGAGGATGATGTCGAAGAACTCCACCGAGTCCTCCAGGGTGAGCAGCCGGCCGTCGTGCAGGTAGGGGGGGGAATCCTTGATGCCGCGCAGCGAGAACGTCTTGATGGGGCCCTCGGGCCGGCCCTCGTAGAAGCGCTCCACCTTGAGGTCGTGCAGGGTGTTGTCGGTGAACTGCTGTGCCGGGGGGTGGCAGGCGACGCACCGGGCCTTGCCCAGGAAGAGGGCCTCACCTCGCAGCTCGCTGGGGGTGGCCTTCTCGGGGATGAGGCGGTTGAGCACGTCCAGCTTGGGGGCGGG
>QKJM01000933.1 GCA_003249315.1 Archangium sp. | reverse complement strand
TGCATAGCGCCTTCAGCCTCAACTCGGCGCAGTTCAACCTCGGCCGCATCATCGGGCCCGCGCTCGCCGCCGGGGTGCTCGCCACCGGAGGCCCCTCGTGGGCGCTGCTCGTCAACACCCTCTCCTTCGTCGCGGTGCTGGTGGCGCTCTCGCGCGTGCGCCGGGTGGTGCGCACGGAGGCGCCCGAGCGTGAGCGGCTCTGGGCCGGCATCCTCCGCGGTGTGCGCGTGGCCCGGCGGGACGGGGGCATCTCCCTGGCTCTCTGGGGCACCTTCGCCCTGGCCGTGTTGATTGCTCCCTTCATCGGCCTGGTGCCGGTGTTCGCCATCCGCGTCTTCCACCAGGGCGCCGCCGCCACCTCGTTGCTAGTCAGCGCCCAGGGCGTGGGCGCCGTCACCGCTGCGCTCGTGGGTGGCACGCTGGTGGACAGGCTCGGTCGCGCCCGCCTGCTGGAGTGGACCGCGCTGCTGCTCGGCCCCGTGGCCGCGGTGTACTGGCTCGCTCCCTCCCTGCCCTCCGCCGCCATGGCCATCTTCGGTCTGGGCGCCGTCTACCTGCTCACCCTCACCAGTCTGCACACCACCTGTCAGGCCCGCGCACCGCGCGAGCTGCAGGCCCGGGTGAGTAGCCTCTACAGCATGCTGCTCGGCGGCGGGTACGCGGTGGGCGTGTGGCTCCAGGGCGCCCTCGCGGACCGCGTGGGCGTCCGCTTCGTCACCGCCTGCGCCGCCGTGCTCTTCCTCGCGTCCATGCTCACCCTGCGCTCCCTGCACCCGCGCGGGTTCGCTGCCGCCGAGGGGTGAGGTGCCGCGAGCGCTCGAGGGGTGAGCCAGAGGAGCGCCTGCTGCCTGCCTGGCCGCGGGGGGCACGCCGGAAAGCGAGGACTCCTCCTACCGGCGTGTTAGCGTCGAATGCATGGAGTCGGAGTCCCTCGAACAACGCTGGCGCACGCTGCTCTCGTACCTCCGTCCGGAGGCGCCTCCGCCGGACATGGCGCTCTACGTCAAGCCGCGGCGCTCGTGCGCGGAGGAGGTGGTCCGCAAGCTGCTCGCTGACCCGGAGGCCTACCGGAAGTTCCTCCTCGTGGGTGCCAAGGGAGGTGGCAAGAGCACGGAGCTGCGTGCCATCAGCCAGAGGCTGCGCTCGAAGATGACGCTCGCCGAGGTCGACCTCGACCGGAGCGGCGTGCTGGCCGCGGCGGTGTCCGCCTATGACCTCCTCTACATCTCCGCGCTCGCGTTGCTGAAGCGCCTCCCCGAGAACGAGGCGCAGGGCCTCTACGATGAGCTCTCGCTGCGCTACGCCGGCGGAGACACCACGGCGCGCCAGGGGTTGGGCAAGCTGGGTGAGGCGCTGGCGGGCATCGCGGACTTCGCGGGGATGGCGACCACGGCGGCTTCGGCCGCGGCGCTCGCTCCGGGGATGGTGCCGGTCATCGGTGCGGTGACCGCCACCATGTCGAAAGGACTGCGGCTGCTGTCTCGTCCCTCCGAGGTGGTGGCGGAGACGTCGCCTCGGGGGCGCAGCCTTCAGGAGATAGCGGAGAAGATCGCCCAGGCCGTCCAGGCGCGGGAGCAGCGCCCTCTGTGCGTGCTGCTTGATGGTCTCGAGAAGATGAACGGTGAGGCGGGGGAGCGCTTCCGTCAGGTGTTCGAGCAGACCCGCCTGCTGGCCGACACGTGGTGGTCCGCGGTCATCGCCGCCCCTCCGAGCACCCTCACGGAGACGAGCAGCGTGGACGGTCGAGGGTTCTCGACGAAGGCCGTCTGGGGATTCGGCCCGGACGACCTGGGCTCCTTGGTGGACGTGCTCGCCATCCGTTTCCGGGATGCGGGGTTCGACCCCGAGAAGGACGTCGTCGCGGGAGGGCTGGAGCAGATGGCGGAGCGGAGTGGAGGGCTTCCGCGCCACGCCGTCATGATGGCCCGCGAGGCCGTGACGTATGCCATGGATGAGGGCTCGCCGAGGCTGGAGCCGCAGCACATCGAGGCGGGCATCCGTGAGGTGGGTGAGACGCTGGGCCGAGGGCTGAACGAGGAGCACCTCCGATTGTTGGAGCGGGTGGCACAAACGGGGAAGCTGCCGGGAGACGAGAAGGCGGCCACGCTCTTCGCGGATGGACGCATCCTGGCCCATCCTCCGGTGCCGCCTGGAATGCGGCCCCGGTTCGCGGTGCATCCCCTGCTCCTGGCGGACCTCGAGCCCAGGGAGGGCGGCGACGCTCCATGAACCGCTACGAGCCCGTCGTCCAGAAGGTGATGGGACATGTCGATCTCCTCTCTCCGGGGATTGGCATCCTGGTGGTTGCTCCGGGCCAGCACTCGCTCGTGGCACAGGTACTGGAGTCGAGGCTCCCGGGCGCGGTGAGCACGCCGCTCGAGCAGGGGCTGCTGCGCGAGGGTCCCGCCCGTTGGATTGTCACGGGCTTGCCCGGGGACAGGGCGGTGGTGGAGGCCGCGCTCTCTGAACTGAACGGGCGGCGGAACTGGATTTCCAGCAGCGGCAGGCTGCTCGTGCTGCTGCTCACGCGCCGTGAGCTGGTGGAAGTGCAGAGGCTGGCGGGGGATGTCTATTCGGCGCGGCTGTTCGCGGAGAGCGTCCCCTTCGTACCCGACCCAGGGGTGGATGCCGAGGCCGCGCGAGCCGAGCTGGCTCAGTGGCAGCGCAACCGCTTCGGCCGGCTCGACCTGCGCGGGTTCGTCCGCTCCGAGTCCGAGGACGTCTCGTGGCGGGTGGAGGATGTCTACCAGGAGCTCCATGCCAGCTACAGTCTGGATGCTCTGCTTGGACAGGGCGTTCCGGGTGTCATGCAGGAAGGGGCCGTGACGGAGCTGCTCGACAAGGTCTTTCGGGCGAAGCAGGAGCGGGCGCATCCCGTCGTGCTCCTGGGGCACCCCGGCTCCGGGAAGACCTTCTTCCTCCGCTGGCTGGCCATGAGCGCCGTCGAGCAGGAGCGGCTGCTGGGCCTCGAACGACCGCTTCCGCTGCTGACATCTCTCTCTGCCTACGCCCAGAGCTCGGGAGGGGCCGGTCTCCGCGAGCACTTCGTGGAGAGCCTGCTGGAGAACGAACAGTCCTCCGCGCATGTCGTGGATCGCGCCATCCGGGAGCGACGGGTCCTCTTCCTGCTCGATGGTCTCGACGAGGTGGGAGATGCATCCTCCCGGCGGCGCATGGCCTCGGCCATCGAGGCGCTGATTCGGGAGGCTCCTGGCTGTCCCGTCATCGTCACGAGTCGGATCGCCGGTTATGACGCCGTCCACCTGTCATCGCTGAACTTCTTCCTGTCTCCCTTCACCGATTCCGCTATCGAGCGCTTCCTCATCCGCTGGTCCGAGCTGTATGCGCTCAATCGGCTGGGAGAGACACCGCAGGCTCAGGCGGAGGGACACCAGGAGGGAGAACGGCTTGCTCGGGACGTGCTGGCGCACTCCGAGGTGCGTGAGCTGGCGCGCAGTCCCCTGCTCCTCACCGTTCTGGCGATGGTGCATCGCGCGGGCGTGAGGCTGCCAGACCATCGCGTGGAACTCTACGAGCACGTCACACGCATCCTGGTCGAGCGGTGGAACCGGGTGCGGAGCCTGTCCCGACAGGAT
>QKJM01000080.1 GCA_003249315.1 Archangium sp. | reverse complement strand
ATCCACGATGACGGGGACGCCCTGCCCGGTCTCATCGTGGACCGTTATGATCAGCACCTCCTCGTCCAGACGCTCACCCGCGCCATGGATGCGCGACAGGAGGAGATCACCCGCGCCCTGGTGGAGGTGAGCGGAGCGGAGTCGGTGCTGCTGCGCAACGACACCCCGCGGCGCCAGCAGCTCGGTCTCCCGATGCAGCGGCCCCGCACGCTCTACGGCAACCCGCCGCGCTGGAGCCGGGTGCTGGAGCTGGGCGCCCGCTTCACGGTGGACCTCTCCTACGGGTCCGGCGTGGGCTACACGTATGATCAGCGGGAGCTGCGCCGCTTCATCGCCCGCCTGGCCCAGGGAGCGAGGGTGTTGGATCCGAGCTGCCACGTGGGAGGACTCTTCGTCCACGCGGGCCTGCACGGGGCCCGCTCCATCCTCGCCTTCGACAGCGACTCGGACACGGCGGAACTCGCCCGGGAGAATGGCGAGGCCAACGGGCTGCTGGGCAGGCTCCGGGTGGAGTGCGGCGAGGCCCTCTCGGTGCTGCGCGACCTCAACGAGTCCTTCGACCTGGTGCTGTTGGACACCCCCGAGGCCACCACCTCGGAGGACTTCGTCGAGCAGCTCTGCATGGGCCTGCGCGCCACCCGCCACGGCGGCCACCTGCTCGTCATCGGCTACCACCCGCCCGTGCCACGCGGCGAGGACTTCGACGAGCTGGTGGCGATAGCCTGCGAACAGGAGGGTCGCATGGGCTTCCGCTTCGCCCGGCTCGGACTGCCGCCGGACCACCCCACCCTCGTGGGCTCTCCTGCCCTGGACTACCTCAGCGCCGTGGCCCTCGAGGTGAGCTGAGGCCCCGACTACTTCCGAGCGGTAGCGTGCTTGCGAACGGCGCGGAGCACATCCGGGACGGAGGTACGGTTGGCCTTGTCGGCCACCCACCCGGGCAGGGAGCCGCCCGGATCCGTGTGCAGGTAGTAGGTGACGAAGGTCTTCCGGCCCTCCTCCCGGGGCTCCAGCAGCCAGTAGCCATCGTTCAGCGGCACCCGCACCACTCCCTCGCGGGTCGGCGGCAGCCCCTCGGTGGCCAACGTCCAGGAGGTCTTCAGGTACCCCTCGCCGTCCTTCCAGTCCGAATCGTCGACGATCCGGATGATGAACTCGCGCTTGTCCACCAGGGGAGCATTCACCAGGCAGTAGAAGACGAGCACCTTCCCATCCTGCTCCGAGGAGAGGATGCGGCTCTCCTCGGTGTAGGGCATGGTCTTCGCGTACGAGGCGTAGTCCCGGATGACCCGCCAGACCTCCCGAGGAGGGGCATCCACCAGCGAGGTGGCCTTCACCTCGGCCACGGAGGAGCCCTTGGGGCTCCGGGAGAGGACGCTGATGCCGTCCCCCCGGGCCACTTGAGTCCACCCCGCGTCAGGGGCGCCAGCCAGCAGGACGAGCAGGGGCAATGCAGGAAGAAGAGACATGGAACCATCCTAACCGCCCGGGTGGTGCTAGTGTCGGTAGACGAGATGACAACCGACAATCAGGCTGACACTACCCCCTCTCCCACCGACGCCCCCGTCGAGACGGTCCGCAAGGTATACGCGAAGGATCTGCGGGAGAAAGATACGGTCAACACCGTCTTCCGCGTCCTCGACAAGAGCCGCGTCACCGCGCGCAGTGGCAAGGTGTTCCTCTCCGCGGTCCTCGCGGACAAGAGCGGCACCATCGACGCGCGCGTCTTCGACAAGGTGGATGAGCTCGAGCCAACCTTCGCCCCTGGCGACTACGTGCTCGCGCGCGGCAACGTCATCAACTTCCACGGCAAGACGCAGGTGGTCATCGAGGCCATCGAGCGGTTGGAGCCGGAGCCGTTGGATCCCCGCGAGTTCGAGCCCCCCGCCGAGGAGCCTCCGGCTCCCAAGGCCGAGGAGCCCTCCGCTCCCAAGGAGAAGCCGGCCCGGGAGGCGCGCGAGGCGCAACCCGCCCCGAAGTCGGGCGGAGAGGGCCACGGGGCCCGCGCCGTGGGGCAGATCCGCGAGCTCGTCACCGAGCGGGTGAATGATCCGAACGTGAAGGCGCTGCTGCTGGCCTTCCTGGATGATCCGCAGATCGCCGCCGGGCTGCCGATCTCCCCTGCCGCCAAGGGCGTACACCACGCGTACCGCGGAGGGCTGGCGGACCACCTGCTGTCCGTGATGCGACTCACCCTGCGGGTGGCGGACCACTACCCCATGGCGGACAGGGATCTGCTCCTGGCCGGCGCGCTGCTGCACGACGTGATGAAGGTGGCGGAGATCTCCCCGGAGAAGGGCTTCGACTACACCGACGAGGGCAAGCTGGTGGGCCACCTGGTGATGACGGCCCAGAAGATCCGCGAGAAGGCGCTCGGCATCCCCAACTTCCCGCCGCTGCTGGAGCAGCACCTCACCCACCTGGTGCTCGCCCACCACGGGAGGCTCGAGTACGGCTCGCCCAAGCTGCCGGTGACGCTGGAGGCGCATATCGTCCACGCGCTGGACTCGCTGGATTCGCGGATCGCCTCGTGGGTGGAGGCGATGCAGAGGGATCCCAACGAGAAGTGGACCGAGAACCTGCGGCTGTACGATCGCTCCCTTTGGAAGGGTCCGGTCCCCACCGCGCGGGGCCGGGCGCCGGTGGAGCGGCGCAAGAAGGAGAAGAAGCACAAGGAGCGGCCGGAGAAGAAGGCCGCCGAGCAGCCCTCCCGCCCGGAGAAGGCCGAGAAGCCGCCGCGCGAGCCCAAGCCGCCGCGTGAGCCGGTGAACGTCCCCAAGGAGCTGACCTTCAAGCCCTTCAGCGTGCTCGTCCAGAAGCCGGAGGAGGGCTCGGAAGGCTGACATGGTGAAGAAGCTGGGAGAGCGCCTCGTCGAGGCGGGGTTGGTGACGAGCGAAGCCATCAACAAGGCGCTCGAGCACCAGAAGATCACCGGCCACCGGCTGGGTGACTGTCTGGTGGAGATCGGCCTGCTCCAGGAAGCGGTGCTGTTGCGCTTCCTGGCGGCCGAGTTCCAGACGCGCTTCGTGTCGGCGGAGAAGCTGTCCAAGGCGAAGATCCCCACCGAGGTGCTGGACAAGCTCCCGGTGCGGGTGGCCGAGGCGGAGAACATCCTCCCGCTCGGGTACGATCCGGAGCGCAAGCTGCTGTCGGTGGTGGCCGCCGAGCCGCAGAACAAGAAGCTGCTGGAGGAGATCTCCCTGGTGGCGGGGATGTCGGAGATCTACGCGTACGTGGGCCTGCGCAGCGCGATCTCCGCCGGCATCAAGAAGCACTACTACGGCGACCCCACGGCCTTCTCGAACCTGGAGTCGAACGCGCCGTCGGTGTTGCGGGCGGACGTGTCCGCGATGGCCACGGCCTACGAGTCCACCTCGGGAACGAACCCGAAGAGCTCTCCCAGCCTGGCTCTGAGGATGGACACGGACCCCCGGCTGCGGATGAACCAGAGCACGCAGGGGCGGCGGTTCTCCTCGGCCGGGAGGGAGCCCTTCGGAGGGATGGGTAGCGGGGCGGTGGCGGACAGCGACTACCTCGAGACGCTCAACATCCTGGTGACGATGCTGGAGAGGGAGCGCAAGCACCACCGGGGACACTCGGCGCACCTCGCGCGGCAGGCCTCGGTGGTGGCCAGGCGGCTGGGGATGCCTCCCAGGGATGTGGTCGCCGTGGCCATGGCGGCGTACCTGCACGACCTGGGCAAGCCGGCGGACAAGCACTTCTGCCTGGCGAGCAACGCGGTGAACCCCGAGTGGAAGGCGGAGGCGAAGCGCTACTGCCGGGTGCCGACACGGCTCTTCGATACGGTGAACCTGCCAGCGCAGGTCAACACCGTGCTGGCACAGCTCTACGAGGCCTATGACGGCTCGGGCACGCCTCAGGGGACGACGGGCGAGAGCATATCGCTGGGGGCACGCATCCTCGCAGCGGTGGACAGCTACCTGGAGCTGACGAAGAACCCGGCGAACGCCTACGGGAAGCTGCTGACGAAGGACAAGGCGTTGGAGCACCTGCGCGAGAACGCGGGCACGCTTTACGATCCGGTGGTCGCGGACATCGTGATGCAGGTGCAGAGTGGTGATCTGCTGAGGCATCGGCTCATCACGGATGGACGGCAGATCCTCATCGTGGATCCAGACGAGGGAACGCGGACGGATCTGCTGGAGTCCACGCAGCGCGAGGATCTGGTGACCCACGCGCTGTCCACGCTGGACGGGGCATACGACGCGCTGGTGAACCAGGACTGCGACGTGCTGGCGGTGGGGCTGAAGTTCGGGCTACCCGAGGTGCTGGGGCTGCTGCAGGCGACGCGCTCCTCGCCGGAGAGCGCGGGGCTGCCGGTGGTGGTGCTGGGAGATCCGGATCCGAGCACGCGAGAGCGGCTGATGATGGCCGGGGCCTCGGCGGTGGTGGGGCCGGCCGAGCCGGAGGAGGCGGCCAGGGTCATCCGGAGGCTGTACGACGAGCGCATCCTTCACAACGGTCCCGCGCGAGAGGTGCGCGGGAGCCTGGACGAGCTGCCGAAGCTGGATCTGCTGAAGACGCTGGGCGAGGGGAAGAAGTCGGGGCGGCTGCACCTGAAGTACCACGCGCACGAGGGCTTCCTGCACCTGGAGCGGGGAGTGGTGGTGTTCGCGGCCATCGGCGGACAAACCGGGGAGCAGGCCCTGCAGACGTTGCTGGGGCTGCCCCAGGCGGACTTCCGATACGAGCCGGACGCGCTGCTGCTGGACGTGCCGCAGATCGGCAGGAGCCTGGAAGCCCTCGCGCAGCAGGCGGTGACGCGCAGGGCCACCCTCTCCTCCATGCCGGCGGTGAACCGGAGCTGACTACACGGCGAAGCCGAACAGCGTCGCCGCGTTGGCGGTCGTGAGCTCGGCCACCTGGTCGAGCGTCACGCCCTTCAGCTCCGCCACCTTCCTGGCCGTCTCCACGACATAGGAGGGCTCGTTCTTCTTGCCCCGGTAGGGCACGGGCGCCAGGTACGGGCTGTCCGTCTCCACCAGCAATCGCTCCAGCGGAGCGAAGCGCACGGCCTCCTGGAGCGCCTCGGTCTTCTTGTACGTCACCACCCCGGACAGGGAGATCATCAACCCCAGATCCAGGTAGCGCCGGGCCGCGTCGGTATCGCCGGTGAAGCAGTGGATGACGCCCCGCTCCACCCTCTCCTCACGGAGGATGACCTCGCAGTCGTCATGGGCGTCGCGCACGTGTACGACGAGCGGCTTGCCCAGGGACCGGGCCAGGGCGCACTGCCGCCGGAACACCTCGGCCTGAACCTCGCGCGGAGAGCGATCGTAGTAGTAGTCCAACCCGGCCTCGCCCACGGCGTGGACGTCCGGCCGGGCACAGGTGCGCTCCAGGTACTCGAAGTCCGCCGCGGTGGCACGCGCCGCCTCGTGGGGGTGGATGCCGAGCGTCGGCGTGAAGAACTCCGGGTGTGCCGAGGCGATCTGAAGCGCATTGCCCCAGTCTCCGGGCCCCTGGAACTGGCCGATGATGACGGCATGCACCAGCCCGGCGGTGCGAGCCCGCTCCAGCACGGGAGCGACCTCCGCGTAGTCCGCGTTCTCGAGGTGGCAGTGGGAATCGACGAGCCTCATGGCATCTCCTGGATGAGCTCGGTGAGCTCGGCACGGGCTTCAGCGGAGAACGAGGGCAGCACCTCGCGAACGCGAGCGCGCCCCTCGGGAACACCGAGCAGCCACAGACCCTCGGCGGCATCGAGCCGGAAATCCTCGGGGGCTCCAGACTCCTCCAGCAGGGCCAGCAGCCACGGCAGTGCGTGCGGATCCCCCAGCCGGCCCAGCCCTCGGGCCGCGGCGCCCCGACAGGCGTCCTTGGGGTTGGTGACGATGGCCCGCAGCGTCTCCAGCGCCCCCGGGGCCTTCACCTCGCCGCACAGCTCCACGGCGAGCGGGCGATCCTGCCCCCACCAGCGGGGCCGGGTACGCGTGAGGAGCCACTCGGCGCCCTCCTTATCTCCCAGCTTCGCCAGCACGCCGGCGGCCTGGGTCCGCTCGAAGGCGGGCAGGAGCCACCGTTTGAAGAGGCGCTGGACGGCGGGAAGCGCGCGCTCATCCCCCAGCTCGGCGAGGGCCCCGAGCGCCCGGAAGCGCAGCAGATCCTCATCGAGCGCCCGGACGAGCACGTCCAGTCCGGCGGGGTGATGAAGCGCGGCCATGCCGCGAGCGGCCTCGAAGCGGATCTCGAAGATGGGATCCTCCAGGGCCTGGGCCAGGGCCCCGCGGCAGTCGGGTCGGGCGAGATCGGCCAGACGCCCGGTAGCCTCCAGACGCACGAGGCTCTCGGAGTCCGCCAGGTGCCTGGCGAGGAAGTCTGGAAGCTCCTCCTCGGGCAACACCAGGGTGGCCATGCCCACGCCCGTGCGGCGCACGGCCACCTGCGAGTCGGAGAGCAGGAGGGAGAGGGCCGCGGACAGCTCGGGCGCACGAGAGGTGTCCTCGGCGACGAGGTGGAAGAGCAGCTCCGCCGCCTCCCCTCGCCTCGCCGGATCCTTCTCGCGCTCCAGGCTGAGGAGCGCCCTGTCCCGCTCTGCCCGCCAGTCCGTCATGCTCACTTCACCTCGGCACCCGGGGGCAGATCCCCCGGATCCACCAGGGACAGCTCCTTGCCACCGGGGCCGGCGGCCAGGAGCATCCCGCGAGACTCGATGCCCCGCAGCATGCGCGGCTTGAGGTTGGCCACCACCACCACCTTGCGGCCCTGCACCTGCTCCGGCTGGTAGGCCTCGGCGATGCCGGCGCAAATGGTTCGCGGCTGCTCCTCACCCACGTCCACCGTGAGCTTCAGCAGCTTGTCCGCCTTGGGGACGCGCTCGACCTGCAGCACCTTGCCCACCTTGAGCACCACCTTGGCGAAGTCCGCGTACTCGATCTCCGAGGGGGGCTCGGGCTCGGCGGCGGCCCCCTCCTTGGCCTTCTTCTCACCCTTGGCCTTCTTCTCCTCCTTGGCCTTGGGAGCCTCGGGGACGGGCTGGCCGAGGATGGCGTCGACGCGGGCCTCCTCCAGACGCGGCAGCAGCGGCTCGGGAGTCCCCACCGTCCGGCCGCGGTCGAGCAGCGGGTACTGCGCGATGGCGAGCGCCTCGAAGGTGAGCGGCGGGGCGTCGAGCTGCGCGAAGAGCTTCTCGGAGACCCGAGGAATCACCGGCGAGAGCAGCGCGCCCAGGAGGTAGGCCACCTCGGCGGCGTCGCTGAGGTCGGCCCGGGCCGCCTCGGGGTCGGTCTTGATCTTCGCCCAGGGCGCCTGCTGCTGGAGGAAGCTGTTCGCGGACTGGGAGATCTCGGTGATCACCCGGATGGCCTGACGGTACTCGAGCTTCTCGTAGGCCTCGCGCACCTCGGAGACACGGGCGAGCGCGGCCTCGACCAGCGCCCTGCCAGGACCGTCCGAGGGGGGAGCGAGCCGCTTCTGCAGCACCGCGCCCGCCAGCATGGACAGGCTGCGGTTGGCGAGGTTGCCCACGTTGTTGACGAGCTCGCCGTTCACGCGCAGGCGGAAGTCCTTGAGGCTGAGATCCAGATCCTCCACGCCGGAGCCCAGCACGGCCGCGTAGAAGTAGCGCAGATAGCTCGGATCCAGGTGCTCGAGGTAGGAGCGCGCGGGGATGAGCGTGCCGCGGCTCTTGGACATCTTCTCGCCATTGACGGTGAGGTGGCCGTGAGCCTTCACCGATTCGGGGCGCTTGAGGCCGGCCACCTTGAGGACGGCGGGCCAGAAGAGGGCGTGGAAGTAGACGATGTCCTTGCCGATGAAGTGGATGATGCGGGCATCGCTGTCCTCGGCCCAGTAGTCGAGGGCGCTCTTCGCCTTGCCCGTCTCCTTCGCCCACTTCTCGGTGGTGGCGATGTAGCCGATGGGAGCGTCCAGCCACACGTAGAAGTACTTGTCCGTCTCCCCGGGAATCTGGAAGCCGAAGTACGGCCCGTCGCGGCTGATGTCCCAGTCCGCGAGCCCCTTCTCGAAGAAGGTCTGGAGCTGGGTGGCGAGGCCGGGGTTGAGGAAGCCGGGCCGGCGCAGCAGCTCGCGCAGGAAGTCCTCGTGGCGCGACAGCTTGAAGAAGAGGTGCGTGGAGCTGCGACGCACCGGCGGCGTGCCGCACAGGGAGCACCGCGGCTCGATGAGATCCGTCGGGGTGTAGGCCTTGCCGCACTTCTCGCAGGCGTCGCCGTACTGGTCCGGCGCCTTGCAGTTGGGGCAGGTGCCCTTGATGAAGCGATCCGGCAGGAAGCGCTTGTCCACCTCGCAGTAGGTCTGTTCGATCTCCCGCCGCTCGATGTCGCCGTGCTCCTTCAGCTTGCCGTAGATGAGCTCGGCGTAGTGCTTGTTCTCGGGCGAGTTGGTCGAGTGGAAGTAGTCGACGCTGATGCCGAAGTCCTGGAAGTCCGCCTTGTGCGCCTCGTAGAAGCGGGCGACGAACTCCTCCGGGGAGATACCCTGCTTCGCGGCGTTGATCTCGATGGGAGTGCCGTGGGTGTCGTCGGCGCAGAAGTAGACGACGTCCTTGCCGCAGGAGCGCAGGAAGCGCACGTAGATGTCGGTCTGGACGTACTCGACCATGTGGCCGATGTGGATGGGGCCGTTGGCGTAAGGCAGCGCACTGGTAACGAGGATTCTCTCCGCCATGGGTTCTCCTGAAGGGCGGCGCACCTTAGCCGCTCAGGTGCCTCCGGTCATCGACAAGTAACGAAAAGCGAGGAGGTGCATGGGCCTCCCGGAGCTGTTATCGACCCCACACGATGTGTACCCTCGTCGTCCTCCGCCATGTCCACCCCGAGTGGCCGCTCGTGCTGGCCGCCAATCGCGATGAGCTGTACGCCCGCCCGGCCGCTGGCCCCCAGGTGCTGCTCTCCTCGCCCCGAGCCGTTGGAGGAAAGGACCTGGTGCGGCAGGGGACGTGGATGGGGGTGACGGACGCGGGGCTCTTCGTGGGCCTGACGAACCAGCGCGGCTCCGCGAACCTCGTGCAGGCCCCTCGCTCCCGGGGAGAGGTGGTCCTGCGCGCCCTGGAGGCTGGAAGCGTGGAGGGAATCGAGCGCTACCTCGCTGGACTGGAGCCCCGAGAGTACAACGCCTTCAACCTCCTCTATGGGAACGCGGAGGTGCTGCGAGTGGCGCACGTCCGCCCGGACTCCGAGCGAGTCGTGTCGGAGGAGGTGCCTCCTGGCATCCACGTGCTGCCCAATGACGTGCTGAACACGCCCTCGATGCCCAAGGTGGCGAGGGCCCGGCTGCTGGCCGAGGCCGCGGCACGAAAGCCCTGGCCAGAGTGCGTCCAGATGATGAAGGGGATGCTGGCGGACCACGAGTTGCCGGAACGCGCGCCGGAGGTGCTGCCCGACGAGGGCGTGGACACCCCGGAGCTCCGCGAGCGGCTGCGGCAGTACCAGGCGCTATGCATCCACACGGAGGGGTACGGGACGCGCTCCTCGGCCATCCTCGCGCTGGCGCCGGGCCGGGTGGCCCACTACCTGGCGGCCGACACGGCCCCGTGCCAGGGGCAGTACCGGGACGTCACGCACCTGCTGTACCCGGAGATGGAGGACGAGGCGCGCAGCGCGTAAAGGCCGCTGTCAGGAATTTCCGGCGCATTTCGTCCCTGGGAATAGCTGCCCGGCAGGAGAGGCCAGACACGCACCTGGAATCGCCTGAAAAGCGACGCGGTTCGACTCCGCCCAAGGGCCTGGATGGGCCTCCCCAAAAACGGCTTCTCCACTCGGGCAGCAACCTTTTCTTCCCCACGACAGGGGAGCAACCAGGAATGAACTCCTCGCACCAGGAAGCGCGGCACGTTAGAGAGCCGCCCCGTATGCGAGAGAGAATCCAAGCCGTCCTGAAGCAGATCGCCGCCGAGCCCGCCCTGGAGGCGCGCTGGCTGAACACCGTGTCGCTGCTGGAGTTCATCGGCGCGAGGAAGATCAGCCGCACGGTGGCGGACCGTCACCCGACGCGGGAGGTGCTGGAGCACCTGGCGGACGAGACGCGCCACGCCCTGGCCTTCAAGCGTCTGGCGTGCGAGCTGGCCGGGGGAGAGATCTCCGAGTACCTCTGTCCCCAGGAAGCGGCGACGTGGTTCCAGACCCTGGATCGCGAGCTGGCCGCCTGGGCCTCACAGGTGCTGGGCCGCGAGGACGTGAAGCTCAACTACCTGCTGACCACCACGCTCATCGAGCAGCGGGCCATGCTGCTCTACCCTCTCTACAAGGCCGCCACGCGCCAGGCCTCGGTGCGCACCGAGCTGGGTCGGGTGGTCACCGAGGAGCAGTCGCACCGCATCGCCATCGAGGAGACGTGCAAGCAGCGGCTGGCCGAGGCTGGCGTGGCGGATCTCTCCGCCCCCAAGGCGATCGAGGAGCAACTGTTCGGTGAGCTCCTCTCCGCCCTGGAGCGCGCGGCCACGGCCTTCTCAGGCACGGCTCTCCTGGAACACGAAGCGCCCCATCCGCGCTGAAACCACAATCAGTGGAAGAGCGCCGATGGACGGGGGCTGGATTTCCAAGGCCGGGTTGTTCGCTTTCCGCTTGCTGTGTAGACTTTCGGAACATTTCTCCAAAATGCACAGGGGTGCGGTCCGATGTGGATCTTCGGCTACGGCTCGCTCATCTTCCGCCCCTCCTTCCCCTTCCTGGAGCGCCGTGAAGCGTGGCTCCGAGGCTGGTCACGCCGCTTCTGGCAGGGCTCGGAGGATCATCGTGGTACGCCCGAGGCTCCGGGGCGAGTGGTGACGCTGGTGCCGGAGCCGAACTCCCGCTGCTGGGGCGTGGCGTACCTCATCGCCAGAGAGCAGGTGGAGCTGGTGCTCCGCCACCTCGACCACCGCGAGCAGGGCGGCTATGAGCGGCATGCGGTGAGACTGGAGACACACGAGGGCGAGTTGGAGGCGCTGATGTACGTGGCGGGCCCCTCAAACCCTCACTACCTCGGCCCCTGCGCCCTCGAGGAGATTGCCCTGGTGGTGCGGAGTGCCCACGGTCCCAGCGGGCCGAATCTCGAGTACGTGCGCAAGCTGGCCGAGGCCCTCTCCGCGGCAGGCGAGCAGGATGCTCACGTGACGGAGCTCATGCGCCTGCTATAGCCACTTGATGGCGCATCACGCGCCCGCGCAGACGGTCCAGAGCAGCCGCTCGATGACCAGCTTGCCGCTGGCGGAGGACTTCAGCGCCAGGTCCGCGTCCGCGCAGGCCACCAGCGCGTCGAGCAATTCCTTGCGCTTGTAACGCGCCGCCCCCTGCATCGCGAGGAAGGCCGCGTACGGGTGCGGAGCCTTCCCCTTCGACGCCTTGGCCTCCTGCTCCACCGCGGGGAAGACGCGCGCCTTGAAGTCGTTGTACGAGCGCGGCAGCGAGCCTCCCGCGAACTTCTCCAGCCGCTCGTGGTTCTCCAGCATCCCGCGAGTGATCGAGGCCACCGCCCCCAGCAGTTGCAGCCCGTGTACCCCCTGCCCCATCGCGTCCACCACGTACTCCAACGCCGCCTTCAGGTCGCGCTTCTGCAGGGCCTCGGAGAGCTCGAAGAACTCCTCCTCGCGCGTGTGCGCCACCAGCAGCGCCACGTCCTTCATCTCGATGACGGGGCCTTCCGAGTACGTGGCCAGCTTCTCCAGCTCCGACTGCAGCAGCCGCACGTTGCCGCCGATGCGCTCCTTGAGCTGCTCCGCCGCCCCCGGACCCAGCTTCTTCTTGAAGGGCCTCAGGAACTCCGCCGCCAACGGCTCGAGCTCGAAGTCCTTGTGGCGCGCCGCCACCTTGCGCTCGACCAGCTTCCCCTTGGCTCCCGCCAGCTTCACCAGCGGGTTCTTCGCGTCCACGTCCGAGGCCGCCATCACCAGCGTGTGCCCCGGCGGCACGCCCTTCTCGAACAGCTCCAGCAGCGCGCTCGTGTCGCCCTCGGGCGCGGTGATGCGCTCCTCCCGACAAAACGCCGCCACCTCCTTGAGGAAGGCCAGGTCCGCCTCCGCCAGATCGACGTTCAGCTCCTCCTTCCACGCCTCCACCGACGGAGCCCCCGAAGCGCTCGGATCCAACCGGTCCGCGCCCCACCCCGCCCGCGCCGCCAGCGCCCGCAGCCGCCGCGCCCCCTCCTTCCGCTTGCCCGCCTTCCACGCCTCGCGCGCCTTCCCCAGCGCGTCCCCCCGGCCCTTCTTCGGCGCGAGGAACTCGGGGTCCCTCACCAGCACCACCTTGGGCCCGGGGAAGAGAGGCAGCGTCGCCAGTTCCTGCGCAACCTCTCGCGGCGAGCCCGCGTCCAGCACCGCGAAGTTCAGCCCCGCCGACGCGTCCGGCAGCAGCACCTTCACCAGCTCGTCCGCGCCCCGGCGCACCAGGTACTCCTCGCCCCACAGCAGGTAGAGCGGATGCACCTTCCCCGCCTTCGCATCGGCCACCACATCTTCGATGTCCGCGCTCATCGCCCCTCCATCAGCTCAATGAGCATCCGCTCGAGTTGCAGCCGCGCCCCAGCGTTGCGCTCCACGATGGTCGCCCGCGTCTTCTCCAGCAGCGCGTGCCTGCGGTGCAACGTGGCCTCGTGCGTGCGCCCCGCCACCTCGCGCGCCTGCTCCAGCAGATCCTGGTTCGCCAGCCGCTCCACCCCTGCCTTCGCCAGCATCACGTCCCGCGTCCACATGGACAGGATGGTGAGCGCCTGCTCCGCCTGCTCCCTCGAGGAGCCGAACGTCTCCGCCCAGCGCAGCATCTCTCCCACCGCTCCCGGCCGCAGCGCCTCGAAGCTGCCAATCACTTCCTTGCGCACCGCCAGCGCCTTCAGGTCCAACGCCAGCGCCCGCCCCAGGCTTCCTCCCGCCATCACCGCCGCCAGCCGCGCCGTCTCCTCGTCCAGCTCGCGCTCCGCTCGCAGGCGCTCGGAGATGAACTCCACCGGCAGCGGCCCGAAGTACACCTTGCTGCACCGGCTGCGGATGGTGGGCAGCAGCTTGTCCGGCGCCGAGGCCAGGAGGAGCAACGTCGTCTCCGCCGGCGGCTCCTCCAGCGTCTTGAGGAACGCGTTCTGCGCCTGCTGGTTCATCTGGTGGCAGTTCACCACGATGGCCACCTTGCGCCTCGACTCCAACCCATGCAGGGAGATCCGCTCCAGCAACCCGCGGATCTGCTCCACGCGGACCTCCCGGCTCGGCGTGCCCGAGAAGTCCGAGCGCCCCGCGAGCCCTCGCTCTACCCGCTCGGCGTCCGGCATCAGCCAGGTGACATCCGGGTGCGTCCCCTTCCGGATGCGGGTGCAGCTCGCGCAGGTGCCGCAGCCCTCGTCGGGCTTCTCCGGACAGGTGAGCGCCTGGGCAAGCCCCACGGCGGCGAGCTCCTTCCCCACCCCCTCGGGTCCAGCGAAGAGGTAGGCGTGATGCACCGCGCCGCTGCGCAGCGCCGCCTGGAGCGCGTCA
>QKJM01000654.1 GCA_003249315.1 Archangium sp. | reverse complement strand
ACAGGTCATCACCGAGCTGGAGGCGGCTGGAGCGAGGATCCTCACCCAGCGGGCGGACGTGGCTCGCGAGGAGGACGTGCGGCGTGTGCTCGAGGCGGCCCATGAGCTCGCGCCGCTGCGCGGCATCTTCCACGCCGCCGGGGTGCTGGATGACGGAGTGCTGCTGCAGCAGGACTGGGAGCGCTTCTCCCGGGTGCTCGCGCCCAAGGTGGATGGGGCCTGGCACCTGCACGAGCTGACGCGGGGGAGCGAGCTGGACTACTTCGTCCTCTTCTCGTCGGCGGCGACGCTGCTCGGTCCGCCGGGGCAGGGCAGCTACGCCGCGGCCAATGTCTTCCTGGACACGCTCGCGCACCATCGGCGTGCCATGGGGCTCCCGGCGCAGACCATCGACTGGGGTCCCTGGGCCGAGGTGGGCATGGCGGCCTCGCACGCGGCCCGCTTCCAGGCCCAGGGCATCCATGCCTTCTCTCCCGCCGAGGCGCTGCAGTTGCTCGGGAACGCGCTGGAGTTGGAGCAGGCGCAGCTCATCCTGATGCGCATCCACTGGGCCCGGTACCTGGAGCAGTTCAGCCAGGGCGGGGTGCCTCGGCTCTTCGCCGAGCTGGCCAACCGGGTGTCGGCGGAGCCCGCGGCGGACAAGGCCGCTCCACCGGAGCTGCGCCGCAAGTTGGAGGCGGCGGGGCCTCGCCAGCGTCTGGGGATGCTGGTGGACCACATCCGGACGGAGGCGATCCGGGTGCTCGGTCTGGAGGACGCCTCCTCGCTGGAGCCCCAGCAGCGACTGTTCGAGCTGGGACTGGACTCGCTCATGGCGTTGGAGCTGCGCAACCGTCTGCAGACCCTCGTGGGCGCGCCGCTGCAGTCGACGCTGGTCTTCGACTACCCGACGGCGGAGGCGCTGGCGGCCCATCTGCTCGATGAGGTACTCGGCCTGGCCGAGCAGGAGGCCGCCCCCGCCGAGCCCGGCCTCGATGAATCGCAGGCCATGGAACGGATCATGGAGCTTTCGTCGGAAGAACTCGCCGCCTCTCTGGATGAGAAGCTGGCGGCCTTGATGGAGCAGGACACATGAGCAGTCAGGAAAAGCCCACCCAACTCTCGGCGCTCCAGCGCGCGGCGCTGCTGGTGGAGAAGATGCAGGCGCGGCTGGATGCCCAGGAGCGTGCCCGGACCGAGCCCATCGCGGTCATCGGCCTGGGCTGCCGTTTCCCCGGAGGCGTGAGGGACGGGAGCTCCTTCTGGCGGCTGCTGCGCGAGGGCGTGGATGCCGTGCGCGAGGTGCCTGCCTCCCGCTGGGACGTGGCCAGGTACTACGACCCCGAGCCCGGCCTGCCCGGGAAGATGTATGGACTCCAGGGCGGCTTCCTGGACGACGACGTGGAGCGGTTCGACGCCGACTTCTTCGGCATCTCCCCTCGCGAGGCGGCCAGCATGGACCCGCAGCAGCGGCTGGTGCTCGAGGTCGCCTGGGAGGCGCTCGAGAACGCGGGCGTCGCGCCGGACCGGCTCGTGGGCAGCAAGACGGGGGTCTTCCTGGGCGTCATGTCCAGTGACTACCTCGCTCGCGTCATCAAGCAGGACGACCCGACGCGCTTCGATGCCTACTCGGCGACGGGCAACGGCTACAGCTTCGTCCCCGGCCGGCTCTCGTACGTGCTCGGGTTGCAGGGGCCGAGCATGCCGGTGGACACGGCCTGCTCCTCCTCGCTCGTGTCGCTGCACCTGGCCATCGAGAGCCTGCGCGCGGGCGAGAGCGACATGGCGCTGGCGGGAGGCGTCAACCTCATCCTCTCCCCGGAGACCACCATCTGCCTCTGCAGCATGCAGGCGCTGGCGGGGGATGGGCGGTGCAAGACCTTCGATGCGTCCGCGGACGGCTACGTGCGCGGGGAGGGCTGTGGCATCCTCGTGCTCAAGCGGCTCTCGGACGCGCGGAGGGATGGGGATGAAGTCCTCGCGCTGCTGCGCGGCTCGGCGGTGAATCATGACGGGGCCAGCGGTGGGCTGACGGTGCCCAACGGACCGGCGCAGCAGGCGGTGGTGCGGAGGGCGCTCGAGAACGCGCGCATTCCTCCGGCCCTCGTCGGCTACGTGGAGGCTCATGGCACCGGCACGTCGCTGGGCGACCCCATCGAGCTGCGGGCGCTCGGCGCCGTGCTCGGCAAGGAGCGTCCCCAGGACAGGCCCATCCATGTCGGGTCGGTGAAGACGAACATCGGCCACCTCGAGCCGGCCGCGGGGATCGCTGGCGTCATCAAGACGATCCTCGCGCTGCGCCACGAGGAGCTGCCCCGACACCTGCACTTCAAGAACCCCAACCCCCATGTGGACTGGGAGCGGCTTCCGGTCCGGGTGCCCACCGAGCACCAGCCCTGGCCGGCCTACGAGGGTCGGCGCATCGCCGGGGTGAGCTCCTTCGGGTTGAGCGGCATCAACGCGCACGTGGTGCTGGAGCAGGCCCCCGAGTCCGCCGACGCTCCCGTCGAGGACGATGGCGCCCAGCTCGTGGTGCTCTCGGCGAAGACGCCCGGGGCGCTCTCGGCGCTGGCGGAGGCGTGGCGCTCGGAGCTCGGCGAGGAGGAGGGGCCGGCGGGCTCGCTGGCGGACATCAGCTACACCTCGGTGCTCGGGCGGGCGCACCATGACCACCGGCTCGCCCTGTCGGCCCGGTCCACGAAGGAGCTGGTCAGTCAGCTCGGGGCCTTCGCCGAGGGCGAGAGCCACCCCGGCCTGTCCGTGGGGCGTCGGAGCTCCGGGAACAAGCTCGTCTTCGTCTTCCCGGGCCAGGGCTCGCAGTGGCAGGGAATGGGGCAGCGGCTGTACTCGCGGGACGCCGTGTTCCGGCAGGCCATCGACCGCTGCGACGAGGCCATGCGCCCCTACGTGGACTGGTCCCTGCGGGAGCTGCTGGTCCACCCGGAGAAGCAGCCTCGCTGGAATGAGATAGACGTCATCCAGCCCGCGCTGTTCGCGCTGCAGGTGGCGCTGGCGGCGGTGTGGCGCTCGCTGGGCATCGAGCCCCATGCGGTGGTGGGCCACAGCATGGGCGAGGTGGCCGCGGCGCACGTCGCGGGGGCGCTCTCGCTGGAGGACGCGGCGCGCATCATCTGCCAGCGCAGCAAGCTGCTGCGGCGGGTGAGCGGACAGGGCGCCATGGCCGTGGTGGACCTGTCGCGCGAGCAGGCCGCGGAGGAGCTGCGTGGCCTGGAGGATCGGATCGCCATCGCCGTGAGCAACAGCCCGCGCTCGACGGTGCTCTCGGGAGACCCGGTCGCGCTCGGTCAGGTGCTGGAGCGGCTGGAGCAGCGCGAGGTCTTCTGTCGCCGGGTCAAGGTGGACGTGGCCTCGCACAGCCCTCAGATGGACCCGCTCCGGGAGGAGCTGCTGGCGAACATGGCCGGCCTGAAGCCGGGTCCGACCACGTTCCCGCTCTACTCCACGGTGACGGGCACGGTGGTCGAGGGCCGGGAGTTGGACCCCGCGTACTGGGTGCGCAACCTGCGCGAGCCCGTGCTGTTCGCGGACTCCGTGCAGCGGTTGATGAAGGACGGGCACACGCTCTTCGTCGAGCTGAGCCCGCACCCCATCCTCCTGC
>QKJM01000963.1 GCA_003249315.1 Archangium sp. | reverse complement strand
AGGCGCTGCCGCTCGACGATGGGACGCTGGACGTCGCGCTGCTCTACCTCGTGCTGCACCACGTGCCCCAGCCGGCGGCGGTGCTCGCGGAGGCCGCGCGGGCCCTCAAGCCCGGTGGGCGCCTCCTCCTCGTCGACATGCAGCGCCACGAGCGCCGCGAGTATCAGCAGCAGATGGGGCACGTCTGGCTGGGCTTCGAGCCGGAGCAGCTCTCTCGCTGGTTCGTCGAGGCCGGTTTCTCAGAGGTCCGCATCCACTCGTTATTCGCAGATTCCTCCGCGAAGGGCCCCGCGCTCTTCTCCGCGGTGGGCAGGAAGTGAAGAGTCCCCAAACCCGTAGCTTTCAACTGGAGTCCCGATGAGCATTGCGATGAAGACGAAGACGGACGAGACCCTCGCGCGGCCGGCTTTCAAGGTGGCTGACCTGAGCCTGGCCGAGTGGGGCCGCAAGGAGATCATGCTGGCCGAGGACGAGATGCCCGGCCTCATGGCGGTGCGCGCCAAGTATGGCCCCCAGAAGCCCCTCAAGGGCCTGAAGGTGATGGGCTCGCTGCACATGACGGTGCAGACGGCGGTCCTCATCGAGACGCTGGCCGAGCTGGGCGCGGACGTGCGCTGGTGCTCGTGCAACATCTTCTCCACGCAGGACCACGCCGCGGCGGCCGTGGTGGTGGGTCGCCCGGAGACCGGCGGTACCCAGGAGAACCCCAAGGGCATCCCCGTGTTCGCCTGGAAGGGCGAGACGCTGGAGGAGTACTGGTGGTGCACCGAGCAGTCCCTCATCTGGCCGGACGGCTCGGGTCCGGATCAGCTCGTGGACGACGGCGGTGACGCCACGCTGCTGCTGCACAAGGGCCTGGAGTTCGAGAAGGCCGGTAGCGTGCCCGAGTTCGATGCCGCCAACGAGCCGGAGGAGTGGGGCGTCATCCTCGGCGTGCTGAGGGATCTGCAGAAGAGGGATCCGAAGATCTGGCACCGCGTGTCCCCGAGCGTGCGCGGCGTGAGCGAGGAGACCACCACGGGCGTGCATCGGCTCTACGAGATGCAGAAGAGCGGCACGCTGCTCTTCCCCGCCATCAACGTCAACGACAGCGTCACCAAGAGCAAGTTCGACAACCTCTACGGCTGCCGGCACTCGCTGGTGGACGGCCTCAACCGCGCCACGGACGTGATGCTCTCCGGCAAGGTGGCCGTCATCGCCGGCTACGGCGACGTGGGCAAGGGCTGCGCCCAGGCGCTCAAGGGCCAGGGCTGCCGGGTGGTGATCACCGAGATCGATCCCATCTGCGCCTTGCAGGCGGCCATGGAGGGCTACCAGGTCGACACGCTCGACAACTGGGTCTCCAAGGCGGACATCTTCGTCACCTCCACGGGCAACCGCGACATCATCACCGCGGACCACATGGCGAAGATGAAGGACAAGGCGATCATCGGCAACATCGGCCACTTCGACAATGAGATCGACATGGCCGGGATGAAGAAGATGCCGGGCATCAAGAAGACCAACATCAAGCCGCAGTACGACATGTGGACCTTCCCGGATGGGCACAGCGTGCTGGTGCTCGCCGAGGGCCGCCTGCTCAACCTGGGCTGCGCCACCGGTCACCCCAGCTTCGTGATGAGCGCCAGCTTCACCAACCAGTGCCTGGCGCAGATCGAGCTGGCGACGAACCAGCAGGCCTACGAGAAGAAGGTGTACACGCTGCCCAAGAAGCTGGACGAGGAGGTGGCGCGGCTGCACCTGGACAAGCTGGGCGCGACGCTGACGAAGCTCACCGAGTCCCAGTCCTCCTACATCGGCGTGCCCGTCGAGGGCCCGTACAAGCCGGACCACTACCGCTACTAGCGGCCGGGCGGGGGAGGCATGGCGCTTCACGTGCCCCCCCGCTTCGCTCAGAATGCACCTCCTTCACCTTTCAGGAGAGTGCATGCAGCTCACGCTTCGTTCCCTCGCCGTGTTCGCGCTGCTCATCCTCGCGAGCCCGGCGGTGGCCGAGCCCGAGGACGCCGCCGGGCAGCGCGCGGAGTACATCCGCTCGCACTTCACCAAGTTCGAGTACCGCATTCCCATGCGCGACGGCACGCGGCTGTTCACGTCCGTCTACGTGCCCAACGACGCGGGCCCGGACAAGCGCTACCCCGTGTTGCTGCTGCGCACGCCGTACTCGGTCGCGCCGTACGGGGCGGATCGCTACCGCAAGGGGCTCGGGCCCACCGCCACGTACGAGAAGGAGGGCTTCATCTTCGCCTTCCAGGACGTGCGCGGCCAGCACATGTCCGAGGGTGAGTTCGTCAACATGCGCCCGCACATGGCGAAGAAACGCGGGCCGAAGGACATCGACGAGAGCACCGACACCCACGACACGATCTCCTGGCTGGTGAAGCACGTGGCCCACAACAACGGCCGCGTCGGGCAGTGGGGTATCTCCTATCCCGGCTTCTACACCTCGGCCGGGGCCATCGACTCGCACCCCGCGCTCAAGGCGGTGTCCCCCCAGGCCCCCATCTCCGACTGGTTCTGGGACGACATGCACCGCCATGGCGCCTTCAACCTCGCGCTGGCCTTCAACTTCTTCTCCAGCTTCGGCCGGCCCCGTCCCCAGCCCACCTCCGAGGAGGAGTGGTACCGCTTCGAGCATGGCACCCCGGACGGCTACCAGTTCTTCCTCGAGCTCGGCCCCCTCTCCAACGCCAACGCGAAGCACCTCAAGGGGAACGTGTCCTTCTGGAACGAGCTCGTCGCCCACCCCAACTACGATGACTTCTGGCAGTCGCGGAACATCCTGCCGCACCTGAAGAACATCAAGGCCGCGGTGATGGTGGTGGGTGGCTGGTACGACACCGAGGACCTCTATGGCCCGCTGCGGACGTACCGCGCGATCGAAGCGCAGAACCCGGGCATCTCCAACACCCTGGTGATGGGTCCGTGGCCGCACGGGGGCTGGACGCGCTCCGACGGCCGCTCGCTGGGCGACGCGGACTTCGGCTTCCACACGAACGAGCTGTACCAGGAGCTGGAGCTCGCCTTCTTCAAGCACCACCTCAAGTCCGGCCCGAAGCCGGACCTCCCCGAGGTGCTCGCCTTCGAGACCGGTGCGAACCGCTGGAGGCGCTTCGAATCCTGGCCTCCGAAGTCAACGCGCGAGACGCGGCTCTTCTTCCAGCCCCGGGGAGGGCTCGGCTTCTCCGCGCCCCAGGAGACCGGTGCGTCCTTCGACGAGTACGTGAGCGACCCGTCCAAGCCGGTGCCCTACACCCAGGAGGTGATGGTTCACTGGTCGAAGGACTACATGGCGGAGGATCAGCGCTTCGCCTCGTGGCGACCGGACGTGCTCGTGTACCAGACCGCGCCGCTGGAGAAGGATCTGACGTTCGCGGGGCCGATGGAGGCGGAGCTGTGGGTGTCCACCACCGGCTCGGACGCGGACTGGGTGGTGAAGCTGGTCGACGTGAGCCCGGGCCTGGTGCCCGGCTTCTCCAGAGAGGACGAGCGCGCGGGGAAGAAGAACCGGGGCCACCAGCAGACGCTGGTGCGAGGGGAGGCCTTCCGCGGGCGCTTCCGCGAGAGCTACTCCGAGCCGAAGCCCTTCACGCCCGGAGAGGT
>QKJM01000711.1 GCA_003249315.1 Archangium sp. | reverse complement strand
GACGGTGGGTGCGCCACCGGAACTCGAAGGTGAACCCCGGCCATAGCGCCGTGTTCTTGCCGGTGCGCGTCTTGTACCAGCTCGCGCAGCCGCCCGCGTTCCAGACCGTGTGCGCCAGGCGCGCATGCAGCCGCTGGTTGTAGCGACGCTGCACTTCCTCGCGCACCTCCAGGCTCGTACACCCCGTGCGCCGCAGCTTCTGGATGCACTCCAGGATGTATTGGACCTGGGACTCGATCATCAGGACCATCGAGCTGTGTCCGAGGCCGGTGTTCGGGCCGGTGATCAAGAAGAGGTTCGGCATCCCCGCCACAGTCGTTCCCAGGTAGGCCTCGGCTCCTTCTCGCCAGAGGGCCCGGAGCTCGACTCCTCCCCGGCCCCTGATCTCGAACGGCGCGACCTCCTCGGCCGCCTGGAAGCCGGTGGCGAGCACGAGCGCATCGACGGGGCGCTCCGTCCCGTCCTTCGTGAGTACTCCGGTGGGGGAGATCTCCCGGATGCTGTCGGTCACCAGCTCGACGTTGGGGCGGAGCAGGGTGGGGTAGTAGTCGTTCGACAGCAGGACGCGCTTGCAGCCGACCATGTAGTCCGGGGTCAGCTTCTGCCGCAGCTCCGGCTGGGGAATGCTCCGCTCCAGGAACCGGATCGCCTCCCGCTGGATGCGCCGGGTGAGGCGGGGGTTCATCGAGAGGGCGAGCACCCGACTCTCCAGGCGCCAGTAGATCGCCTGCCGGAGGAGTCGTTGCGCGAGGGGCAGGGCCTGGTAGAGCTTCTGCTCCAGCCATCCGATGGCCCGATCCTCTCGTGGGAGGATCCACGGAGGGGTGCGCTGGAAGACGTGGAGCCGCCGTGCGGGCGGGGCAATCTCGGGGACGATCTGGATGGCCGAGGCGCCCGAGCCGATGACCGCGACGCGCTTCCCCGTGAAGTCGTAGTCATGCTCCCACTGCGCCGAGTGGAAGACCCTGCCCCGGAAGTCGTCCAGCCCCGGGATGTCCGGATAGGAGGGGCGGCTGAGCCATCCCGTCCCCAGGACGAGCAGGTCGGCTCGAAGCTCCTCCCCGTCTCCTAGCTTCAGGCGCCATTGGTTCTCCCGCTCGTCGAAGCGGGCGCTGGTGACGGAGGCGTTGAAGCGGATGTGGGGCCGTAGCCCGTACTTGTCTGTACAGTGCTCGAGGTAGGCCCGGATCTCCGCCTGGGGTGCGAACAGGCGGCTCCATTCGGGATTCGGCTCGAAGGAGAACGAGTAGAGGGGGGACGGGACGTCGCAAGCGGCACCCGGGTACGTGTTGTCGCGCCAGGTTCCTCCGACGGAGTCCGCCCGCTCGAGGAGCGTGAAGGAGTGGATGCCGGCCCTCTTCAGGCGGATTCCCATGCACAGGCCCGAGAATCCGGTTCCGATGATCGCGATGGACAGCGCCTTCTTCATGACGCCTCCCCCTGGGTCGCGGGGTCCAACCGGTCAGCCGCCGCAGCGGCGCTTCAGCAGGGGCACCACCGGGAGGTGCCCGAAGTCGGGGTCCACTTCGGGAAACTCGCCGGGCCGGGGGCGCTGCTCGGCCAGCCACCGGTTCAACCGCGTCTGCCGCTCGGCATTGCGCGGGTGGTTGCGGTAGCCCTGGTCCCCGTCTGGGAGCCGCCCCAGGAGAGCAACATACTCATGGGGTCGGTAGCCGGCAGCGATGACGAGCCGGAGCGCCTCCTCGTCCGCCGCGAACTCGTCGGAGTGGGCGAAGCCCCGGGTGGTGAGATCCTCTACGACATCGTCCATGAGCCGGGCGAGCAGTTGCGGAGCGTCATCGAGCCGCAGTTCGCCACCGAGTTCCCGGGTGGCCTGGCGGAACAGCTCGGCGCTGTTGCGAACGGCGCCCTTGAGCTCCCCTCCGCCGAGCGCGGAATAGCACTGGTTGGATTTCACGGTGGCATACGTGGTGAGCGCGTGCCGTCCGGTGACGTGGGCGATCTCATGGGCCAGCACGCCAGCGAGCTGGGCCTCGTTCTCCAGGCGTTCCAGCAGCCCGCAGGTGATGAAGACATAGCCGGCGGGGGCGGAGACGGCGTTGACGGCGGGCGAGTCGAGCACTCCGAAGGTCCACTCGAGCGTGGGGCGGGACGAGCGGGCCGCGAGGTGCCTGCCCACCCGGTTGAGGTAGAGCGTCAGCTCGCGCGCCTCCGGCGAGCTCGCGGCGGACCGCAGTTGCCCTCCGTGGATTCCACCGCCCTCCTTCACCCATCGCGCCGCCACCGCTCCACCGAGGGTGTACTCCTCCTGGATGGGGACGAGCGGACTCCGCAGCTTCGCGCACTCGGCGGCCTCCTGCTTCAGTCGCTGGGTTTCCGCGACCGCTCCGTCGACATCTCCGGTCGCCAGCTTCTGGACGGCGGCGCAGGAGAGGGTCGCGGCTCCCACCAGGGTGGCCCATATCCAGGTGCGCTTCATCGGCGGGCCCCCTTTCTCTTCCTCCGCGCGGGAGTTGCGATCTCCGGCGCCGCCGGGGCCAGCCCGGCCTGCCGCGCGTGGGCGGCGACGTCCTCTGCCTTCACCTTCTCCTGGACGAACCTCTCCAGCGCGTCGAGCTGGAGGATGGACTCCTTCATCTCCAGTCGCTGGTCGCCCATGGAGAGAACACCCGAGGAGACCGCCTTCACCGCGGCTCCGGAGCTGGCGAAGGCCTGGGCATCCATCTTGCCCGCGCCCTCTCCGGCCACGATCTCCATGCTGGGCGCCTTGGTGGCGAGGTTGGACTGGAAGACGTAGCCGCTGCGACCCCCCGCCTTCACGTGGTGCCACTTCTTGTTCTTGGGGTGCGAGCCCTGCCACACCACCGACTGGGCAGGCTGCAGGATGGCCACCACCTTCGACGTGGGAGACGGACTCTCCAGCAACCGGGTGTCCTTGGCCCGAACGTACAGTGTCCCGCCTACCTCCACTGCGTTCGCGCTGCCGGGTGCTCCCAGGGCCAGCGCGAGTGCCAGGAGGATTTCTCTCTTGCTCATCCTCATCTCTCCTCACTTCTCCAGGTTGGCAACCCCATCGAACGGCATGGGTGGTGGCTCCCTCAGGTACTTGTGGCAGCGGGCCAGCAACGCGCGCGTGGGCCCATCCTCCGGGTCCTCCGAGAGTCGCGCCTTCAGCACCGCCGCGGCCTCGGCGAAGCGTGCCTCGCGGTAGAGCGCGAGCGCCTCATGATAGCGCGCCACCGTCTCGCGTTGCTGCTCCGTCAGCCCGCCTGCGATCGCCAGCAGCTCGTACACCGCCACCGCCTCCGTCTTGCCCGCCACCCGCACCCGGTCCAGCTCGCGTACCTCGATGTGCTCCCTCGCGAGTTCATAGGTGCGCGGCCCGATGAGGATGAGCGAGCCATAGGCCTTGTTGGCGCCCTCCAGCCGCGCGGCCAGGTTCATCCCATCCCCGATGGCCGTGTAGTCGAAGAGCTGCTCGCTGCCGAAGTTGCCCACGAACATCACCGCGGTGTTGATGCCGATGCGGGTGTACACGTCCGGCAGCCCCCGGGCCTGGAAGTCTGCGCGCAGGGCCTCCACCGCGGCCTTCACCGCCAGGGCACCCCGGCAGGCGCGTACCGCATGATCCTCCTGGCGCAGCGGCGCGCCGAAGAGGCACACCACCGCGTCACCGATGTACTTGTCCAGGCACCCGCCCTCGGCGAGCAGCGCCTCGCTCACCCGGGTGAGGTAGGTGTTGAGGATGCGCACCAGCGCGCGGGGATCCTCCTTGAAGCGCTCGGAGAAGGTGGAGAAGCCTCGGATGTCGCTGAAGAAGGCGGTGATCTCCAGGTTCTCTCCATCCAGCCGGGGCAGCTCGCGCGACTCGATCATCTGCTCCACCAGCGCCCGCTCCATGAACTGGCTGAAGGCGCGGCGGACGAAGGCCGCCTCGCGGTTGGCGGAGAGGTGGTTGAGGGCCACCGCGGAGAGGCTCGCCAGCATGCCGGCGAGCAGGGGCAGGGCGGTGAGTACGTGCAGGTGCAGGTGCGCCAGCAGCAAGCCGGTGAGGGAGAAGGTGCCGAGGACGAGCAGCAGGGGCCAGCCGATCTCCAGCGTCGTCCAGGGGAGCAGCCGCAGCAGCACCATCGAGAGGAGGGCCAGCCCGAAGGCGAGCAGCACGTCCACCCAGACGGGCGCGCGGGTGATGAATCGGCCGGAGACGAGGTTGTCCAGCACGGCCGCCTGTTTGCTCACGCCGGGAGCTTGCGCCGCGAAGGGCGTGGCCTTGACGTCCCCCAGCCCCACGGCCAGCCCTCCGATGATCACCACCTTGTCGCGGAAGGTGTCGGGTGCGAGTCCGGCGGGCCGTCCCTCCTGGCGCAGCGCCCAGGAGTCCAGGAGGGAGATGAGGGGGATGACGTGGAATCGCTCCTCCAGCGTGCCGCCGTAGTCGATCTCCGCGCTGCCGTCCTCGTTCACCGCCCACTCGCGCTCTCCCAGCCGCAAGCGCTCCCCGGAGAGCTCCAGCTCCCGGGCTCCGAACAGATCCGCCGCCACGGCCACCGGCAGCGTGACGTAGGGGTTCTCCCCATCCGTGTAGACGAAGCGGGTGCGTCGCATCCGTCCATCCGCGTCCGGCTCCGTCTCCACCAGGCCGAAGCCGGCTACCACCGGCAGCAGTGGGCCGATGGGAGGGTAGGGCCGGCTGGGCACGATTCGGCCCGGAGTCACCTCTCGCTCGAGCCGGGGTGGAGGCGTGCTCCCCTTCCGCACCGGGAAGGCCAGCACCCGCGCCGCGGCGAGCGGGTCCGTCTCCGGGTAGGCCTCCTCTTCGGCCAGCTCGACGAACTCCTCGGCGGCCTCGCTCTCCTCGGGGAGGGGTTCCTCCTCCGTGACGGGGGGAGGTGGGTGGACGGGGTCCACCTTCGGGAGGGCGGGAGCGGCCGGATCGGCGGCGACTCCGAGGTAGAAGGGCAACCCCGTGTCGCGCAGCACCTGGGCGAGCGCGAGATCTCCCGAGGGATCCGAGGCGCGCTCGTCCATCACCGCGTCGAAGACGACGGCGCGGGCTCCCTGGTGGTGCAGCTCCTCCAGCACGAGTGCCCACAGGCGGCGATCCCACGGGTAGTTGCCGAAGTTTCGCGCGTAGGAGGCGTTGGCGCGAATGGCGCTCACGCTCTGCTGATCGATCGCCACCACTACCAGGGATTCGGAGCGGTCGCGGCTGGAAGTAAAGGCGGTGAGCCCCCGGTCGTAGGCGAGGAGCTCGGCGTCTTCCAGCCAGCCGAGGCGCCAGCAGGCCACCGCCGCCGCGGTGGACGACAGGGCCGCCACCAGCACCAGCACGAGCTGGTGGCGCATCCGTAGCCGGAACGTCTTCATCGTCTCGCCAGGCAACCCGCGCCTCCTTCGCAGGTCGCGGAGCCTACCTCATCTCGGCGGGAGGCCGGGCCGCCTGGCGAGCTGGCCTACTTCAGGTCATTCCACTCGGGCCACACCTGGAGCGGTTGGTGGGTCCGCAGCGGCTTGCGGTGCGGCCGGAGATCGAGTGCCGGCAGCAGCTTCTCCATGGGCACCACCTCCCGGCGCCACGTCTCGTAGTTCAGCTCCTCCTCCATCTTCGACTCGGGGACGAGCTGCGGCTCCTGCAGCAGCGACAGGCTCGCGCCCGCGGCGCTGCCCACCGAGCCGCCCGTATAGACGATGCTCGAGTACTCGTTGGGGCTGCCGTAGAGGGTCGTCTTGCTGTTGTCCAGGTTGAGATCCACGGCCACGCTGCTGCTGTAGTAGCCGTCTCCGTTGTAGTCGATGGACTTGTTGAGGTCGAAGTACGCGTTCCTCGAGCGCACGTAGGTCCGGAAGGTGTTGCCGTTGGTGCTGGCCGTCACACCCGTCCACTCGTCGAGGTAGCTCTCGTTCAGCGTGTTGGTGCCGAGCTCGGAGTAGAGGAACTGCCGCGTGCCGTTCTTCAGGATGCCCACCGTCTGGTAGGCATAGTTCATGATGCTCAGGAAGTTGGGCTTGTAGTTCGTGCCCTGGGTGCCTCCGTGTTGGAGGCCCAGGTTGTGGCCCAGCTCGTGGAGGAAGGTACCCGCCTGCTGCTGGACGGTGCCCGTGTTGTACGTCCAGTCTCCCAGCGTGACGAGGAAGTCGCTCGCCGGGATGCCGCGGCTCACGCCCGAGCTCGTTCCTCCGCCATACGAGTGACCGAAGAGGCAGTAGTGGAAGAAGGGCTTCCGGCTGGTGGAGAAGTTCGCGTTCTTGATGGGATCGAAGTCCCGCGCCCAGTCGAAGCTCGGGTTACCCAGGTTCGTGGTGTGGGCCACCGAGTTGCCGATGAGGATGTGCAGGTTGATGCCGAACTTGGCCATCTCCGCCACGGCCAGGTTCACGGCCTCCGGCTTCATGATGTGGCTCTCGGTCTCTCCAGTGCCGGCCTGCATGTAGTCCACCTCCACGAAGATGTCCTTCACGAAGGGGGAGGCTCCATAGCTGTGCAGCGGGACGTCCGAGATGCCGTTGGCGTTGGTGTCGTAGCCGCCCAGCTCGTGCAGTGTCAGGATGCCGTCACCATCCTGGTCCTTGTCCATGTTGAGCACGTATTGGGTGTAGGACCACCAGTACGTGTATTCCGAGCCGTTCCAGCGGGCATCGGCGCGGATGAAGTAGCTGCCGCTGTTGACGAGGGCGTCGTCCCGGTTCGAGCCCGGCTCGCCGGGAATCTGCTTGAAGCGGCCCCAGTACAGCGAGGCGTTGCTGGAGGAGCTGAGCTGCCCGGTGGAGACGTTGGTGATGGGCGGAAGTCCTCCGCCGCTGTACACCATGCGGGCGAAGCGGTAGCCGCCGGTCGTGCTGTGCAGCACCACGTCATCCGACGAGTCCCCGTCCACGTTGGCGACCGTCACCTCCTCGTTGGTCGCCACCATTCCTCCGTAGGTCCAGAAGGCCCACCAGAAGGTGTTCTGCCCCGAGCTGTCCACCGCCGCGTCGTACCGGCCGATCTGCCGCGTGGACGGGTTGTAGATGAGCAGATCGTCCCGCCGGGGCGAGGCCCCGGTGTTGAACTCACCCACCCGGATCTGCATGTTCTTGAAGCTGTCAGGGTTGGACAGGTTGCCGAGGGTGAAGTTCGGCATCAGCCCGAAGAAGCCGGTGGACAGCCGCGTATACATCCGGAAGGTGCCGGCCGCCGGCTTGTAGACGAAGATGTCGTCGTAGCCGTCGCCGTTGAAGTCACCCACCAGCGCGTGCTCGTCATCCGCGACGAACGTGCCCTGCGTCAGGCCCCACCAGAGCGCGGTGTTGTCGGTGCTCGTCCCGTAGCACTTGGTGCTGCCGTTGGACAGGATGGCGCAGATGTTCTCCTTGCTCTTGTCCCAGAAGTGGCCGGTGAAGAGGCGCTTGATGTTCGAGCCCCCGGTGTTGCCGTAGAGGTAGCCGTGCGCCTCGAAGTTGGTCCTCGTGATGAGGATCTTGTCGTCCTTCACCGCGATGAAGTCCGAGAGTCCGTCCCCCGTCACGTCAGCGAGGTAGAGGTTGTTGGGCAGGCGCACCTGCGTGTTGCTCCGCACTCGTGCGGAGGCCTCGCCACCCAGCAGCATCGTGGCCAGCGTGGCCCCTGCGATCGCGAGTGACTTCCTGTGTCCCTTCATGAACGTCGCTCCCCCTGTGGAGTTGAGGAGCGCTTTCATAGGACATCTGGTCAGGATAGGTAAGTTGGTTTTTCTGGATTTTATTCCAATTTTATTGTGGAAATTTCATTGGGGCTGTTCTATAAAGGAGGGCTTTCGTTCCAGAGGTGTTCGGAGGGGAGCAGCCGAAGTCAGGCCTCACTCCACGAGCAACCGTTTCACGGGTGCCGGATCCACCGCGACCATCAGCGGGCGGGTGAAGTTGCTGAAAGACACGAGCGCCTGACCTGGTGCAAGCCTTGGAACGCGGTTCCAGAGGCTTTCGTCGATGCTGCCCGCCGTCCGCTGCATCCGGGAGATGACGGAGCTGTCCGTGATCTTGTGAATGATGAAATTATTGATCAGACCCAGCACCTCGTTGGGAAGGTGTTGCGGTAGCTGCGTCACGAAGACGAGCCCCAGCCAGCGTTTGCGGCCTCTCTTGGCGATCCGGGCCACCTGCTCGAACAGGACCGGCATCTGCGAGATGCGGCTGGCCGACAGGAACTCATGCGCCTCCTCAATGATGATGAGCGCCGGGGTCACCGTCTGCTCTCGATCATTCGCCTTCTGGTAGCGAGTCTCCTGGGCCTCTTGGAGTCCGCGAAGGATGTCGGCGATGACGAGGTTGTTGAGCTGGGGTGAGTCCGTGTCCGAGAGATCGATGACGGAGACACGCCCAGGCGTGAGCATCGAATTGTAATCCACCCCCCGAACCGATCCCACATCGAAGATGTTGAGGCGCCGCAGTCGATGGAGCTTGCTGGCGAGTGCCTTCCAGCTGATCTCGTGCTTGCTGCTCTGTGCCATCACCCGGCTCATCACCCGGCCGACATTGCTCCGGAACTCGCTGTAGAAGGTAGGTCCGTGCGCTGGCGCCTGTGCGGAGGCGTTCTCGGGGTCGAGCTCGTCCAGGAAGTTGCCCTGTCTCCGGGACGCGGCCCGTGGCCTTCCCCTGGCCTCGGATCTTCCTTCGTCGCTGAGGCTGTAGATGTAGGCGCTCACGACGTCCAGGACATGCTGGATGGTCATCCGAGGATGGCCCGTCGAAAGCTCATCGATGTCCAGCAGTCTCCGACGATCTTCCTCACTCCTCGGGAAGATGCCGAAGTCCTCCAGTAGCAGCTTCGTGACGTCGTAGGCCTTGAGGAACCTTTCTTGCTGCGCATCCGACATGTCGAGGATCTCCGCGATCGCATAGGGCGAGAGGCTCGAGAAGTTCAGCGAGAACCGGTGCAGGTTCCTGTGGCGAGGGTTGCGGCTCGCCCGACCGGTCAGATGGTGGATGTGGAGTTCCCTTACGCCTTCCGGTTTCCGGCCACGGCGCTTGAGCGCCTCGAGCATCGCCGCCTGCTCCGTGGGCTCGTCCACGTGCGTGTACTCCCCTTCCACGTCGAAGACGATGATTGCGATGCCCTCGGCCTGCGCGCGATGGATGAGGGTGGCGACGGTGGTGGACTTGCCACCTCCTGTGGTTCCGACGATGCCGGTGTGTCGGGGCAGGATGGATTTGTCCCGGGGATCGATGCGAGCTTCCATCCTGTCGTAGCCAACGACCATTCCCAGGCCCAGAGAGCCTCTTACGCCCAGCACGCGAGCGCTCTCCTCGTCGCCGAGCAGGAAGACGGGGCTCTGGGGTCGGGGGCGGAAGCGCGGTGGCTCCAGCGCTCCTTTGAGCTCTTCCCCGAGGATTTCGATCTCCGCGCGCCCGTGGTACTCGAACGTGTAGGTCAGCTTCTTGCCATGCGTCACCACGCCAACGGCCATCGTGGAGTTGGCCGGGACCGCGTTGGGTTCGGCGAACGGGCCGCGAACGATCACCCCGAGGTAGGAGCGCCCATCCTCTCGTGACTTCACCCGCACGAGGGTCTGGGAGGCCAGGAGGTGGAGATCGTCTCGGGTCGTCAGGACGGTGACCATGTTGTCCTGGCTCGCCGTGGTATCGAAGTGAGTGAAGCCCACCGCCTCTTCGAGCCCGGGGTCCACCCGGGGTGCCGGTTTCTGGTTCTTCAGCGCGTCGAGCGCTCCGAGCGTCTTCCCCGGTGTCGGGCGGATGAGTCCATTTTGAGGGGCTGGAGGCCGCGCGGCCCTCTCCGCCGGTCCTGGAGCAGGGCGCATGGGCACACCGCGCGGTGCGCCATTGCCTGGGGGCTGTGGCTGTGGAGCCCTGCCTGCCATTGCTGGGGGAGGGCGGATGACTCCTCCTCGGGGGACCTCCGGGCCTCGAGGCCGAGGCGCCTTGACTTCATCGGACATGGCTCGTCCCTCTCCGCCTATCGGCGCATCTCGCGCTCGGTGAAGTACTGAAGGTTCGCGCCCGCTTGGGCATAGGCGTCATGCACCAGTCCGAGGAATCCCTCCGCGCCGAAGGCACCTCGGCACGAGGTGGTCGCGACATCGAGGAGCAGCGGGAAGCCTCGCTCGGGCCGGAGGATGCTGTCGGCCAGGGCCACCCGCGCAGCGAGGTGGACGTGCTCCCGGTGTGCATAGAAGAGGCGCGGCGGTGAGTGTTTCGAGGTCCGGAACAATCCCCGGAGGACGTCCGGGCAGCACTCCCTCACGAAAGAGAGCGCCATGCGCTTGCTGCCATCTTCGTAGTGCCACCCAGCGACGCTCTGCTCCCCGTACTGCTCGAGCGTATCGATGACGGCGTATTCGCCCGCGTCGAGTGCATACCCGATGGTCAGGATGCCCCGCTCCTCCAGTGTGCTGGGGACGAACACGAACTTCTGGTGATCCTGGATGAGTCGCCGGAGCACGCCGAGCGATGCTTCCAGCAGGTTCCTGCAACCGGAGCCTGAGAGCAGCTCATGGGCGCAGGGATTTCCATGGCCGATGCGCCACTCCGCCTGCGCCTTGTCCGTGAGGATGGCCCGCTCCGCATAGGTTCTGAGTCCACGGCGCACCAGCCTGGACAGACCATCCCTTCGTCCCGCCCCGGAGCGGTTCTGACGCATCTCGATGTAGGCCAGCGCCTCCCTCAACGAGTCATCGCTCCTGGAGGACATCTCCTTGCGGAAGAGGCGCTGCGAGAAGGTACCGGAGGTGCCACCGTATCCCACGACGGCGATGCCGATCTGCGTGATGCCGATGGGCAGGCTGTCGTGGGCTACGGAGAGCCCATTCACGGCGTCGACACGTCCGGGGAAGAGCAGTCCCTCATGGATGGCGGTCAGCTCGTCGGGGAGTGCCCGGTAGACCCCTGACTCGGGCGGCGCGCGGCGGCGTGTCGCGAGGCGAGGCAGGAGCTCGCCGCGGATGATGGTCCGGAGTCTCTCCTCCTTGTTCACGGCATTGGCGATCTCCCGCCTGAAGCGGGCCATCAGCTCCTCGAGGTCGAGCCCTCGGTCCCAGGTCTCGATATCGAGGGTGCTGGACAGCCTCTCACCGAAGGCTGCGTGGAAATCATCCTCTCCGATGAGGTCCTCGTCATCTGGGGGAACACCACCGGACATGGTCATCTCCCGTCTTCTTCGAGCAACTCCAGAATGGAGAATCGTGGAGAGGACTCCCGGCGGAGTAGAATCCGGGTATACGTCCGGGCCACCTTGGTCGGGAGGCCGAAGTAGCCGGCGACCCGGGCCTCTCCTCCCTCGAGTGCTCCAGCCTTCAACACCTCGAGGGCGTGTGGGGCGGGGGCCAGCAATTCGAGGGCCAGGCGATCCGCGCGTTGCTCGCACGCCGCCGCCTTCCCCGTACAGGTGAAGCCGGAGGGATCGCGGCTCATGAGCTTGACCTGGAGCCCGATGGGGATCCGGTCGAGCGCGGAGGACAGGGACTCCTCCGGCGTGGGGGCGCGCAGTCCGTCAAGCACCGGGCGGATCTCCTCGCCATAGGCGCGTAGCGCCCGGGTGCGAGGCAGGAGGTGATCGAGCACGAAGTGGGCTACTTCATGCGCGATGGTGAACCGCTGCTCGCACTCGTCGTCCTCGCTGTCGTGAAAGAGGACCCCTCGTCCCGACCGCGCCACCATGCACCCATGAAGCGAGCGGGGGGTATTGGCGACCCTGTGGTGAAGCCCTCGCTGCGCGAGCCAGTCGCGCACCGCGCCGGAAGTGAGCCCCGCCAGGGGGACGAAGGTGATGGGAAGCCGTAGAAGAATCTCGGTGGTCAGATCCCGGGGGAATGCGCGCGGAGGCGGCAGGCCGCACGCCGCCTCCGCCTCGTTCAACCAACGTCCTGTCATGAACTCGTCTCTTCGTCGTAGGGGCGATCTCGTGCCGCGAGTTGCAGGGTGTCCTCATCCGTCGCCTCTCCACCATCTGACCGCGCAGAGAGAGCATCCATCACTTCGACACGTCGGAGCACTTCGCTGAGGCGGAGGGGATCCACTTCAAAACGTTTCGCGAGCACGAACACCTGCTCGGTGAACGTTTCTCCGGTGGGACGTCGACAAAGCGACAGCCAGTGGAGCACCTCCAGCGTGCAGCCCAGCGCCTTCGCGAGGTCTTCGTGGCTCCGGCCCTCGAGCTCTCGATATCTCGTGAACACATGGCCGAGCGTCCAGGCCTCGTATGCACTGCGCCGGGCGGCTGTTTCCAGCCAGTCAGGATTCGTCATCGGGATCCTCCTTTCCGAGGCGCTCCAACATCTTCATGAGGCGGTCTCGATGCCGCTTTACCTCTCGCCGCTGCTCGTCCTCAGGCAGGAGGTCGAGTCCGAGCACTGTTGCCAGCTTCCTGGTTGAGCGCTCGCCCTGTAGGACGAGCCGGAGGACCTCCCGCTCCCTTTCGTCGAGCCCGAGACTGTCGAGTCGCTGCGCCGCGAGACTTGCCTCCACGGATTTCTCCAACACCTCTTTCGGAGGCCTGGCCTGGACTTCGAAAACGCCCGCGAAGTCCTGCTCGCGCCGGGTTCTCGCGTCCGAGGAGCGTCGCCTGTCCATCGCCCGCTTCTTGGCGGCCTGGGTCAGGTAGGTGGACAGGCGCGCCCGTTGAGGATCGTAGCGTTCGGGAGTGCGCAAATACGAGAGCACCGCATCGATGGCGGAGTCGTGAGCATCCTCTCGGTTGCAGGACATCTCGCTCTCGAGAACCTTCAGGATTGGTGGCATGAAGGTCCGGAAGACATCGACGGGGACCACCGGATCTCCCTGGAGGACCCGCTCATGCAGCTTCAACTCGTCCACCCGTGATGGAAAGCTCATCCCCATTCCTCGCTGGGATTCTCTTGCCCGCTTTCGGTTTCGTTGCGTCTCGACTTCCCCTTCGGCGCGGACTCGTGGAGTTCGACGGGCGGCTCCTCCTCTCGGTGAGGAGCTTGATGGTGGACAGAGCGCACGTCGGTACCAACCGGGTGGCATGCCAGGACTCCACTGCGGAAAAGAGCGCCGGCCCACGCACTCCGGACTTCGGCGCCGAAGGAAGGGCAGGGGACGGTGGAGAGCCGGTCCCTGGAGCCACTTCATATGAGGGGAGCCATGACGTCGCTGTGTTGCCGTGTCGCTACCACCCAGCGTCAACTCGATGACGCGCTCCGTGTCCGCTGGGCCGTCTTTGGTGGGGAGCTGCGGTTGTTGGGAGCAGCCGTTCCACCGGCACCGCGGGAGGTGAGCTGCTTCGATACGTTGGAGACCACCGTTCATCTCGTCGTCTACGCGGACGACGAGCCGGTGGCGACCTCCCGGTTGTTGCTGCCCAACCCTGAGGTGGCGCTCGTCACGGGTGGGCACCTGGGTATCGAACTGGAGCAGAAGCTGAACCTGTCGGACGTGGTCGGGTCGGGTCACGCGTTCGCGGAGAGCACTCGATTCTGCATCCTCGCGCCATGGCGTCACTCCGAGGTGCTCATACGGCTGAAGGCCGGGCTGTACGAGGAGAGTCGACG
>QKJM01000075.1 GCA_003249315.1 Archangium sp. | reverse complement strand
GCTTCCTGGGACGCCGCCCCGATGCGTCTGCTCCGTCCGTTCCATGTCGTGTCCTCCACGGGAGAAGGTAGGGATGGGGCGCGCACCCGCATCGGCCCGCCTCGCTGCCTGCTCCTCAGGCTCTCAGCGCACGCGCCAGTCTCACGCCTCCCCACAAGAGGCCCGCGCCGAGCACCGCGGCCCGGAGGCCCCAGCGGGGTGTCGGCCTGCCCAGTCCGTGGGTCACCCAGCCCTCCTCTGGCCTCTCCCCCGCGGGCCCGTCCTTGCCGTAGCGCTTCGCCAATTGCACCACCTGCGCCACGTGCAGGGCCTTGCGGTCCGTGTTTTGCGCAATCTGCTCCCGGCAACTGAAGCCGTCGGCGATGATGAGCGTGTCCTTCTTCGCCTCGCGCACCGCGGGCAGCAGCACCCGCTCGCCGCATGCCTGGGACACCTCGTACTTGCGCCCGGCTTCGTAGCCGAACGAGCCGGCCAGGCCGCAGCAGCCCGTCTCCGGCATCCGCACCTGGAGCCCCATCCTCCGCAGCAGGGACTTCTCCTCGTCCATCTTGAAGAGGGACTTGTGGTGGCAGTGCCCATGCACCACTGCCTGTCGCTCCAGCTTCGGCAGCTCCAGCTCCGGGGCGTACTTCTCCAGGAACTCGCTGAAGAGGAACGTCTGCCGCCGGAGTTGTTCCGCTGTGCTGTCCCGGGGGAAGAGGTTGCGCAGCTCATCGCGGAACACCGACACGCAGCCTGGCTCGAGGCCGACGATGGGCGTGCCCGCGATGATTTCGTCGCGCAGCAGCTTCATGTTGCGCCGCAGCAGCCACTTCGCCGTGTCCAGCATGCCGAAGTCGTAGAGCGGCCGGCCGCAGCAGAGAAAGCCCTGGGGCACTACCACCTCGAAGCCGGCGTCCTCCAGCACCTCCAGCGCCGACTGACCCGTCTCCGGGAAGAAGTGGTTGTTGAAGGTGTCCGGCCACAGCAGCACCCGCTGCCGCCCCTTGCCGCGAGACACCGGCCGGCGCGACACCCAGCGCTGGAAGGACTCGGGCGCGAAGCGCGGCATGGGCCGCTTCGTGCTCAGGCCCGCCAGCTTCTGCAGCGTCTCCTTGAAGGGAGGGGTGTGCGTCAGGAAGTTCACCGCCCTCGGCGCCAGCATGGCCAGCCGGGCCCAGAACATGATGAGGCCCATGGCGTAGGCGTGCCGTGGCCGCGCGTGGCCCTGGTAGTAGTGCGAGAGGAACTCGGCCTTGTAGGTGGCCACGTCCACGTTCACCGGGCAGTCGCCCTTGCAGCCCTTGCACGCCAGGCACAGGTCCAGCGACTCCTTCACCTTCTCGTCGCGCCAGCCGCCGCGGACGACCTCTCCCTGGAGCATCTCGAAGAGGAGGTGGGTGCGGCCACGCGTGGTGTGCATCTCCTCCTTCGTCACCCTGTAGCTGGGGCACATGGTACCGCCCTCGTCCCGGCGGCACTTGCCCACGCCCACGCACCGCTCGGTGGCGCGGTGGAAGCGGCCATCGTCGTCCGGGTACTGGAAGTGAGTCTTCGGCTGCCAGGGCGCGTAGTCCCCGCCCAGCCGCAGGTTCTGATGGATGGGATAGGGGTCCACCACCTTGCCCGGGTTCATCTTCCCCTGCGGGTCCCAGATGCTCTTGAACTCGCGGAAGGCGCCCACCAACGTGTCGCCGAACATCTTCGAGAGGAACTCGGCGCGCGACTGCCCGTCCCCGTGCTCGCCGGAGAGCGAACCTCCGTACGACACGCACAGGTCCACCGCCTCGGAGATGAAGCGCCGGTACTTCTGGATGCCCTGGTGCGAGCGCAGGTCGAAGTTGATGCGGGTGTGCAGGCACGCCTGGCCGAAGTGGCCGTAGAACGCGCCGTCGTACGCGTAGCGGTTCATCAGCTCGCGCAGTTCCCTCAGGTAGGCGCCCAGCCTCGCGGGCTCCACCGCCGAGTCCTCCCAGCCCGGCCAGGTGTCCGGCGCCCCCGGCACGCGAGCGGTGGCTCCCAGGCCCGACTCGCGCACCTTCCACACGCTCTCCATCTTCTCCCTGTCCGAGTACATCCGCATGGAGACGGGCGTGCCGCGGCCCCTGCGCAGTGCCTCCATCATCTCTCGCGCCCGTCCCTGGGCTTCGTCCAGGGTAGCTCCGCCGAATTCCAGCAGGAGGAAGCCCTCGCCCTCGGGCAGCAGCCGGAGGTACTCCCCGTGTGAGCTGGTGGGGTGGAGGGAGGCCTCATGGTAGGCCTCGCTCTTGACGCGCACATGGGAGAGGAGCTTGCTGTCCAGGCCCTCCAGGGCGAGTGGATGGAAGCGCTCGCCCAGCTCCGCGGCGTGGTCGGCGGCCACGTAGATGTCGGGGTAGCCGAGCAGCACCACCACGCGGTGCGGAGGGCTGTGGACGAGCTTGAGCTTCGCTTCGAGTACGGTGACGCAGGTGCCCTCGGTGCCCACCAGCGCGCGGGCCACGTCGAAGCCTTGCTCGGGCAGCAGCGCACTGAGGTTGTAGCCGGAGATGCGGCGGGGAATCTCCGGGTAGCGGCGGCGGATTTCGTCCGCGTACCTGTCCCGGAGGTCTCTCAGCGCGCGGTAGATTTCGCCGCGCCGGCCGCCCGCGTTGATGAGGGACTGGAGCTCCGCGTCGCTGGTGCGGCCCACCCTCATGCGCAGGCCGTCGTAGGTGAGGATGTCGAGCTCCTCGACGTTGTGGGAGACGGGGCCCGCCATCTGCGCGTGGACGCCGCAGGAGTTGTTGCCGATCATCCCGCCGAGGGTGCAGTGGTCATGGGTAGCGGGGTCCGGCCCGTAGGTGAGGTGGTACTTCTCGGCCTCGTTGCGCAGGACGTCGAGCACGGTGCCGGGTTGGACGCGAGCTGTCTTGGTGCCGGGGTCCACCTCCAGCACCTGGCCGAGGTACTTCATCCACTCGATGACGATGGCGACGTTGCAGCTCTGGCCGGCGAGGCTGGTACCTCCGCCGCGCGAGAGCAGGGGCGCGCCGTGCTGGCGGCACAGACGCACCGTCTGCAGGACGTCCTCGATGCTGCGGGGGATGACGAGCCCGATGGGCACCTGACGGTAGTTGGAGGCATCGGTGGCGTAGAGGGCGCGGGAGGCCTGGTCGAAGCGCACTTCACCCTCGAGGTGGCGCTGGAGCTCCCTCTCGAGGCCGCGCACGTCCACGTGGATGGCCTCGGGCCCTTGCGAGCCGATGAGAGGGCGCGGCGTGGGCTTCTTGCGCGACAGGTTGTTCAGAGCGCGTTGGATGGAGTCCATGGGCCGCATGCCGGGTTCCTCCCGGGTGAAGGGTGGCGGTGTGGGCGCGGCGTGCGCCTGGGAATGCAGGGAAGAAGCTAGGCACCGGCCAGGCAGGGAGGACCCGGTGGGGAGGGCTCATTCCCGAGTGTCCGTCTGCCCTGGGAGCGGAGAAGGTGGCGAGTGGCCGCCAGGGGCGGGTAGCTTCCCGCGAACGTCCCGGAGGGGGGCGCGAGCGTGGAGCGTGCGGATGGATGAGAAGCAGGGGTCGGTACTGGATGCGTTGATGTCGCTGGAGGGACAGCTCGGGGAGTACTGCGAGTCGGCGCAGGTGGAGGGGGTGATTGCGCAGAGCGCGC
>QKJM01000529.1 GCA_003249315.1 Archangium sp. | reverse complement strand
ATGAGGGCACGCCGGCACGGCGGAAGGCCGGGTCTCCGAAGCGACGCAGGGGCTCGGCGCCCTCCAGCTTGCGCATGGCATAGCCGAGCACCGTCCGCCCCTTCCTGTCGGTGGCGAGCGTCTGGGGCGCCACCACGCGCGCAGGCAGGTGTCTGGGAAAGGCGGATAGCTTGTGCTGGTGCTCGGAGAGCCGGACCCGGGCGGCGGCCTGCTCGTCGGGGAGGTTGTCGTAGTCCGGGTGCTCGGGTGGCTTGAAGAGCTTGAGCACACGCCCGTCCCCCAGGTCGAACACGTCCGCCTCGCCCCCCTTGCCGAGCGCACGCGTCGGGTCCACCTTGCGCCGCTTCCCTTCCAGGTACACGTCCGAGGCCATGGTTCACCCCCTCCCCCGCCGGCGGCGCAGGACGACGAGGGTGGTGTCATCGTCGAGCAGTCCGGGAGTGCGCTCGATGCGACCGGCGGCGAAGTCGGCGCGGACGGACTCGCGGTTGAGGAGCACGAGACGTCGGCGCAGCGCGTCCGGGTTGCGGAAGTAGCGCTCCACCGTCCAGAAGCGCGAGAGCGGCCCCACCGGCTCGCCGAGCTCGGGGATGCGGGCCCGCTCCAGGTCGATCAAGTCCGCCGCCCCATCCGTTCCCAGCAGCAGCGAGTCCACCTCGGCGGTGCGCCGCAGGGCTTGTGCCTCGAAGGAGACGGAGCCCGGCTTCACCAACCCATGGGCCAGGTATGGCGGCGCGTTGCCAGGGTATGGCCCGAGTCGGTGTACCTCCCCGTTGAGGACCCACAGCCCGTCCCCCGCGGAGAAGACGAGCGTGTGCTCGGGGGTGACCACCACCCCCACCACGGTGAAGAGCAGACACTCCCCGAGGAACTCCGCCCCGAATCCGCTCGCGAGCGTCCGCAAGAAGCAGAGCACGTCGTTGCTCAACCGGGAGAGGAACCCGGGCGAGTCCACCGGCACCTCCAGGCCCAGCAGAGAGAGCGCCCCCTCCACCACCCGCCGCGCCCCGAGCTGTGCCCCCAGCTCGCTCCGCGCCCCGCTCCCACACCCGTCCGTCACCACCGCGACGAACCCCTCCTCGCTCTCCCTCGCGAAATACGCGTCCTGGTTGTTCCTCCCGGCGCGCACATGCTCACGCCCCGTCACCGAGGCAACAGCCACTTCGAAGGGCAGCTCGTGCATGACCTTCCTCCATGGTGTTTCTTGGACACCAACTTAGTGTCCAAAAAACACGGAGTCAAGTCAGGCAGTCGGGGGCGGGAGGCTACAGCTCGAAGTTGAACCCGGCCTTCTCCAGTTGCTTGTACTTCTTGTGGTCGAAACGGTAGAGGCGCGCGGCACGGTGGGAGACGTCCTGCTCCACCTCGTCCAGCTCCTCGAGCAGTTCCATTGAGAGGAGCTTCTTGCGGAAGTTCCGCTTGTCGAGAGGGCGCTCGAGGATGACTTCGTAGAGGCGCTGGAGCTGGGTGAGGGTGAACTTGGGGGGCAGCAGCTCGAAGCCGAGGGGCTGGTAGCGGACCTTGCCCTTGAGGCGCTGGAGGGCCATGGTCAGAATCTCCGCGTGGTCGAAGGCGAGCCTGGGGGCATCCCAGACGGAGAACCAGGCGGCGTCACGCGCGTCGGTGGCCGCCTGGACGCGGTGGTCCGAGAGCTTCACCAGGGCGAAGTAGGCCACGCTGACCACCCGGCCACGCGGATCCCTCCCCGGGTCGCCGAAGGTGTAGAGCTGCTCGAGCAGGCCAGGGCGGATGCCGGCCTCCTCCTGGAGCTCGCGCCGGGCCGCATCCTCCAGCGACTCCTCCATGTGGACGAAGCCCCCAGGCAGTGCCCACCGCCCCTGGAAGGGCTCCAGCGCCCGACGGATGAGCAGCACCTTCAGGTCCTCCTCGTCCAGGCCGAACACCACGCAGTCCACCGTCAACGCCGGACGCGGATACTCATAGGTGTAGCTCATTCCATGTCCCTCTCGTGTTTGACAGACACGCGCATAGTGTCTGAATCACACGAAATCAAGCTTCCTGGCGGGTCCGCTCGCGGCGGAAGGCCTCCGGGCTCATCCCCCACCAGCGCTTGAAGGCGCGGTGGAAGGTGTTCGGGTCTCCGTAGCCCAGCAGGAAGGACACCTCGGCGATGGAGAGCCGGCGCCGGAGGTAGTCCTCCGACAGCTCGCGCCGCAGTTCCTCGAGGAGGGTCACGTAGCTGCGCCCCTCCTCGGCCAGCCGTCGCTGCAGGGTGCGCGGCGGAAGGTGCAGCGCGCGCGCCACCGCCTCGAAGGAGAAGTCGCCCCCCGCCAGCGTGCGCCGTACCTGCTCCCGCACCCGGTCGGCCATGGCCGCCGTCACCGGCAATCGCTCGAGCGCCTGCTGCGCCTGCCGCTGGAAGACGGCGTTCACCAGCGCATCCGCGTGGATGAAGGGCCGCGCCGCGTCCTCGTGGGAGAACTCGATGTCGTTGTGGGGGGCGCCGAAGGTGAGTGGACAGGAGAGCAGCTCCTCGTGCTCGCGGGTGTCCGCGGGGGCCGGGTGGACGAAGCGCACCTGGAGCGGGAACACCTCCGCCCCGGTGAGGACGCGCACCCCGGTGGCGAACTGCACGAGCGCCAGCTCCGCAAGGTGCCGGTGGGCCGGCCTCCACGGGCCAGGCGGAGTGAAGCGCATGCGCACCCCACGCTCCGTCTCCTCCACTCGGAAGCGCTCACCATCTCCCCAGACACGCTGGAAGCGACACCCGCGCTCCATGGACTCCCGGAGGTTCGCGCTGGTGAGGATGACCAGCGAGGCCGCATCGTCCGGGTCCACCACCGGCAGGCGCGCCAGGTGCAGCCCCAGGTCGTCGTCCCCCGTGAGGGCCACCGCCCGCTCCAACAGGGTGTCCAGCACGGCGTAGGGAATGCGCAGCTCGGGGTCTTCCAGATGGGCCAGCGGCAGGCCCACCTCGAGGCAAAGCGCCTCCACGGGCACGCCATGCTCGGCCGCGACGCTCAGCGCCTGACGTGCCATTCGGGCCGAGAGGGCCGCGGGGGGAGAGGAGGAACGCATCACCAGGGAGAACGCTAGTGAGACCCTGGCGCTCGCGGCAAGCCGTTCTGGCGCCTCCAGCCAGTGCGCGCACCCGCCCCGCCGCAGCACTCTTGGCGCATGAATGACACCGCTACTACCGTCTCCCTCCTCCCTCGCCTGCACCTCTTCGAGCTGATGGATCAGGCGTGGTACCCCCTCCTCCTGAGAGACCTGTCGACGGACTACCTGCAGACCGTCAGCACCCGGATGGGCATCTTCGACGGGGCGACGCAGGTGCTCGCCCGGCTCCTGCGTGCCTCGGGGAGTGACGAGCTGCTCGACCTGTGCTCGGGCGGCGCCGGCCCCTTGCCCCGACTACGGCACATGATGGAGACGGAGCATGGATTGACTCCCCGCGTGGTGCTCAGCGACCTCTACCCCAACGCTCGGGCCGCCGAGCGCGCCCGCGCACAGGGTGTCACCTACCTGGAGCGCCCGGTGGATGCCCTGCGGGTGCCCGCGGATCTGCGCGGCCCTCGCACCCTCTTCAACGCCCTGCACCACTTCCGACCGGACGAGGTACGCGCGATGCTCGCGGACGCCCAGG
>QKJM01000434.1 GCA_003249315.1 Archangium sp. | reverse complement strand
CCTCCGATCCGTACGCCGCCGCTCCCCAGGACGATCCTTTCGCCCTGCCCCCGCCCTCCGATCCGTACGCCGCCGCGCCCGAGGAGGATCCTTTCGCCCTGCCCCCCCTCCCGTCGGCCGACCCTTTCGCCGCCGTGTCCCAGGACGATCCCTTCGCCCTGCCGCCCGCGCCGAATCCCGGCACCGACTTCGGAGACGTGGACTTCGGGGCTCCCCCACCGGCCGCGGGAGCTGCCTCGGCCAGCGTCCCCGACTCCCTCGAGTTCGATCCCACCGCCCCGACCAGGCCCCCGGATGATGACCTGGAGGCAGACCTCTCCGCGCCGCTTCCGCCCCCACCCGCCGCGGGACAGGCCGATGGCCTGGAGATGCTGAGCTTCATCGACGACGCCGCCAAGGACAGCAAGGCGGGCGCCGCCAAGGCCAGGTCCTCCAGTACCCCTCGCTTCCACGTCCGCCGCCGCTCGGGCAAGGTCTTCGGCCCCTTCGAGGAGGGCGTCGTCGTCAAGATGCTCGAGGACGGGCAGTTCCTGGGCAACGAGGACGTCTCCACCGACAACGAGTCGTGGATCCCCATCGGCACGGTGCCCATCTTCGCCGAGGCCATCCAGAAGCTGATGGAGAGCCCCGCCACGCCCGCCATCCCCGCCGCTGAGCCTTCCAGTCAGGCCGACAAGCCCTCTGGAAACAGCGTCGAGCGAATGAACCAGCTCTACGAGGGCCGCATGGCGGCGGTGGCCGTCGTGGACAACAGCGCCAAGATAGAGCAGTTCCGCAAGCGCCTGCCCTTCATCATCGCCGCTGCGGCGACGGTGTTCGTCCTGGGCGTGGGCTTCAGCTTCAGCTTCACCCGCTATGGCGCCTTCGGCCTGAAGAAGTTCCTCCCGTCCAAGGTCAAGTCGGGCTCGCCCGCCTACGCCGACGTGGAGGCCGCGCGCAAGGAGCTGCTCCGGGATTCCTTCCAGTCCTACACCCGGTCCAAGGACCTGGCCGCCAAGGTGCTCACCTCCAATGAGTACCCCGAGGTCCGCTCCCTCTGGTGCCAGGCCGTCTTCTACCTCCAGCGCCGCTACGCGGCCGCCACCAGCGCCGAACTCAACCGCTGCCGCTCGGAGCGGGAGAACCTGGAGCTGCTGGGTGAGAAGGACGTGGAGCTGCTCAAGTTCCTCGCCGGCGAGGCGCTGGTGGCCCGCCGGCCGGACGCGGTGATGCCTCGCCTGCAGGCCACCTGGAGCCGCGAGGCCAACCAGGGCGACATCGAGCTGGCCTTCCTCCTGGCCGAGTCCTATGCCGCCAGGAAGCAGAATGACCAGGCCGTGGAGACGCTCACCCGGGTGTTGGACAAGCACTCCGATTCGGCCAAGGCCCACCACGCCCTGGGCAACCTGTACCAGGCCAGCGGCAAGGCGGACGAGGCCGTCCAGGCCTATGAGGCCGCGCTCAAGGCGGATCCCTCCCATGTCATCTCCGCGGTGGAGCTGGCCGCGGTGGAGCTGCTGCTGCGCAAGAACGCGGACAAGGGCTTCGAGGCCGCCGATCGCGCCCTCGACGAGAAGCTCCGCGCGGAGATGGGTCCCGCCGAGATCGCCCGCGCCCGCACCCTCAAGGGCATCGCCCTCCTCCAGCAGCACAAGCCCCGTCAGGCCGAGGAGGAGCTCCGAGCCGCGCTGGAGCAGGATCCCACCTCCATCGCCACCAAGGGCCACCTGGCGCTCGTGCTCCGCTCCCAGCGCCAGTTCAGCGCCGCCCTCCCCCTCTACAAGGAGACGGCCACCGCCGAGCCGCAGAACCTCGAGTACACCGACGGCTACATCAACACCCTCGTGGTCACCGGCAACATGGAGGAGGCCCTCAAGGCGGTGGAGCAGGCCAGCGCCCGCTTCCCCGGCGATGCCCGCATCGCCTACCTCTTTGGTCGCATCGACGACTCGCGTGACAACCTCTCCTCCGCGGAGGGTCACTACAAGCGCGCCATCGCCGCCGACCCCGAGCTCTTCGAGGCCAACCTCTATCTGGGCCGCTTCTACCTGCGCCAGCGTCGCAACGAGGAGGCCAGGGCCCAGCTCGAGCAGGCCGCCTCCAAGGCCCCCGAGAACGCCGGTGTCCGCGCCGGTCTGGGCGAGCTGGCCCTCGCGGAGAACAACATCCGCCTGGCTCAGGAGGAGTTCAATCGCGCCAACGAGTACGATCCCAACCTCGCGGACGCCCACCTCGGCCTCTCCCGACTGGCGCTGCTGGCCGGCGACCTGGAGACAGCCAGGAAGGAGGCCGACACCGCCCTGGAGCTGGATCCCCACCTGCTCAAGGACGGTCGGCTGCAGCGCGGCATCGTGCTCTGGCGCCTGGGCAAGCTGGACGAAGCCATCGCCGAGCTGGAGAAGGCCAAGGTGGAGGATCCCCGCTCGGTGAACATCCCCATCACCCTGGGCGCGGTACAGTTCGAAAAGGGCAACTACAAGGAGGCCGAGGCCAACCTGCTGCTGGCCCTGGACCGCGAGCCATCCAACCACGAGGCCCACTACTACATGGCCCGGGTGAAGGCGGCGCGCTCCGAGTTCACCCAGGCCATCGACAGCATGAGGAACGCCGTGGATCGCGCCCCCAAGCGCGCCGACTACCGCTTCGCCTTCGGAAACCTCTACCGGGACGCCAAGCGCCCCGCCGAGGCCATCGAGGAGTGGAAGAAGGCCGTGGAGCTGGATCCCCAGATGGCCGACGCCCACGAGGCGCTGGGGCAGGCCTACCTGGAGCGCGGGGAGTTCGACAAGGCCATCGCCTCCTTCGAGGATGCCCTGAAGGCGGACGAGACGCGCATCCGGGTGCTCGGCCTCATCGGCGATGCCCACTTCACCGCCATGCGCTGGCGCGACGCCATCCGCACCTATGAGCAGGCCCTCAAGAAGGATCCGAGCCTCACCTACATCTTCTACAAGGTGGGCCGCTGCTACACCGAGCAGCTCCAGCACGCCAAGGCCATCACCTGGTACCAGAAGGCCAACAAGGCCGAGCCGGACAACCCCATGGCCTGGTACCACCTCGGCTTCGCCTACAAGGAGAAGGGCAAGCGCAAGGACGCCGTCAATGCCTTCAAGGAGTACCTGTCGCGCAAGCCCGACGCGGTGGATCGCTCCGACATCGAGGACGAAATCGCCTTCCTCGAGTAGCCGACACCTCCTCCCGGGCGTCCGGTTCCGGGCGCCCGGGCCTCCCCCGGTGAAGCCTTGCCTTGCTCACCGGGCGCGGGGTGGCTAGAACCCGGCCCGCCATGTTGGATCTCAAGTACGTCGCGCAGAACTTCGATGCGGTGCTCTCCCGGCTCCAGACGCGGGGTGGCAGCCTGGATCTCGGCCCCTTCAAGAGCCTCGTGTCGGAGCGACGCGACCTCTACGTGGCGATGGAGTCGCTCGCCGCGCGTCGCAATACCGCCAACGAGGAGATGAAGCGCAAGGCCAAGGAGGACCCGGCCGCGCTCGAGGCCCTGCGCGGGGAGATGCGCGCCGTCTCCCAGTCCATCAAGGAGCGGGAGGCCCGCCTCAAGGAGGTGGAGGAAGAGCTCAGCCGCATCCTGCTCCTCATCCCCAACCTCCCCCACGAGTCCGTGCCGGTGGGCAGCAACGAGGAGGAGAACGTCCAGGTGGCCCTCTGGGGCGAGAAGCCCAACCTGCCCTTCACCCCCCGCCAGCACTTCGAGCTTGGCGAGCGGCTGGGGATGCTGGACTTCGAGCGCGCCGCCAAGGTGTCCGGCTCGCGCTTCACCTTCTACAAGGGAGCGCTCGCCCGGATGGAGCGCGCCCTGGCGAGCTTCATGATCGACGTGCATACCCAGAAGGGGTACGTCGAGCTGCTGCCGCCCTACCTGGTGCTCCGCGAGACGATGATGGGCACCGGCCAGCTCCCGAAGTTCGAGGACGACGCCTTCAAGACGGTGGGTGAGCCCGAGCGCTTCCTCATCCCCACCGCGGAGGTGCCGGTCACCAACTACCACGCGGATGAAATCCTGGAGGGCAGCCAGCTCCCCGTGCGCTACTGCGCCTTCAGCCCCTGCTTCCGGGCCGAGGCGGGTGCGGCGGGCCGGGACACCCGCGGCCTCATCCGCCAGCACCAGTTCCACAAGGTGGAGCTGGTGAAGTTCTCCCACCCCGAGTCCAGCCTCGACGAGCTGGAGAAGATGGTGGACGACGCCTGCGACATCCTCCGCCGGCTGGGACTCCACCATCGGGTGATGCTGCTCTGTACCGGGGACATGGGCTTCGCCTCCCGCAAGACGTACGACATCGAGGTCTGGCTGCCCGGCCAGGGCGCCTACCGGGAGATCTCCTCCTGCTCCGACTGCGGAGACTTCCAGGCCCGCCGGGCGAAGATCCGCTTCCGGGCCCAGAAGGGAGACAAGCCCCAGCTCCTCCACACCCTCAACGGGAGCGGTCTGGCCGTGGGACGAACGGCCATCGCCATCCTGGAGAACTACCAGCGCGAGGACGGGACCGTTGCCATCCCCGAGGCCCTGCGACCCTATATGGGAGGCCTTGAGGAGCTCCGTCCGCTGTAGAATCACCCTGCCCGGATGTTGCCGGCATTTTTCAGCCGACAACATTGTTGCAATGGGCTCCGGATGATGTAGAAGGGCGGCCCACCAAGCGACACGGTGGTCCGCGCGGTCCGGTGATGGAGGAGTGGCCGAGCGGCTGAAGGCAGCGGTCTTGAAAACCGCAGAGGGTGCAAGCTCTCCGTAGGTTCGAATCCTACCTCCTCCGAAATTTTGTAGTAGAGTCCCGCTGTTGCTCAGTGGTTCTTTGACAGAGAAAGCTGTGGAGAGATGGCCGAGAGGCTGAAGGCACAGGTTTGCTAAACCTGCATACTCGAAAGGGTATCGAGGGTTCGAATCCCTCTCTCTCCGCCACTCAATCCTGGTGGTAGCAGCGAAAAAAAAGAGGTTGTAGTAGAGCGGAAGCCGCTGTAGTAGAAGCGGCGAAAAGGAACGGAAAGCTCCCTTAGCTCAGCTGGATAGAGCGTCGGACTACGAATCCGAAGGCCGGAGGTTCGAATCCTCCAGGGAGCGCCATCCTTTCCCTTCCCCTCCATTTCCCATGAGTCCCGACGAAGTCTTCATGCAGCAGGCGCTCGCGCTCGCGCGGGAGGCTGCCGGGCTCGGGGAGGTCCCCGTCGGCGCGGTCGCGGTACACGATGGCAAGGTCATCGGTATTGGCTTCAACCGTCGCGAGGTGGATCGCAATCCTCTTGCTCACGCCGAGTTGCTTGCCATGGACGCGGCGTCCAAGGCCCTGGGTGCCTGGCGGCTCACGGGAGTCACCCTCTACGTGACGCTGGAGCCCTGTGCCATGTGCGCGGGAGCGCTGGTCCAGTCTCGGGTGACGCGCCTGGTGTTCGGGGCGTTGGATCCCAAGGCCGGCGCTGTCGGCTCGCTCTACAACCTTGCCGAGGAGCCCCGGCACAACCACCGGCTCCAGGTAACGAGTGGCATCCTGGCGGAAGAGAGCCGCCAGCAGTTGAAGTCCTTCTTCGAGCGACTGCGCGAGAAGAAACGCGAAAAGTGAATATTGGAGAGCTGGCCGAGTGGTCGAAGGCACCTGACTCGAAATCAGGCATACCGGCAACGGTATCGTAGGTTCGAATCCTACGCTCTCCGCTCTCTACGTCTTGAGGAGAGGTGGCCGAGCGGTTGAAGGCGCACGCCTGGAACGCGTGTATATCTGAAAGGGTATCGTGGGTTCGAATCCCACCCTCTCCGTAGTTGTTATCGAAGTGGAAGAGCTTGTGGTCGGGACAACGTGGGGACGTGAACTCCGTCAGGTCCGGAAGGAAGCAGCGGTAGCGCTCCCCCGCGTGTGTCCCGGCCGTTCTTTTTGAAGGAGCCGAGGTCTTCGGAAGAGGACTTCGGCTCCTTCTTTTTTGGGCTCAGTCGCGAGCCAGGATCGTCTCCCGGCCCACGTGCTCCACCACTCGGAAGCCGGCCGCCTGGAGTTCGGCCAGGGCCCGGCCCTCGAAGCTGACGGCGCGGTTGAAGCGCCCGTCCCGCATGGCTGCCTGGAAGGCCGCGTCGTGGGGCCAGTCGCAGGTCGTCCAGGGGATGTTCCGGCCGATGTAGAAGAAGCCCCCCGCCCCCCACAGGCCCTCGTTGACGATGAGCAGCCCCTTTACCCCCTCGTCCCGGGTGGCCGAGACGATGGCCCGGAACTGGTCTCCCCGTAGATCTCCCGGCGGGTAGAAGAAGCCCGTCAGCAGGGAGGCCCCCAGGGCCAGTGCCCCCAGTGCCCACCTGGGGCGGCCCTTGGCGCGGCCGAGGAGGAAGGCCACCACCGGAGGAGCCGCGGCGAGGACGAGCAGCACCAGCGCCGGATAGAGGAAGCGCTCCTCCTTGTGGGCCGTGGCCGAGACGGCCACGAGGTACACCGCCGCACAGAAGCCCGGCAGGGAGAGAGCCCGACGCCGACGCAGGGCGAATACTCCGAGGGGCACCGCCCCCCAGGCCCAGGCGGGCACCGCGCCGAGGAAGGGTCGCAGGTAGAAGCTCGCGGGAGCCTCGCCGAACTGCCTCGCGGCCTTGCCGGACAGGACGTTGAAGTCCACGTAGGCGAAGAGGGAGTGGAAGGGCCGACCCCAGGTGACCTGGTCCAACACCCCCAGCCCCAGCGCGACGCCCAGGCCCGCGAGGCAGGTGGCGCCCAGCAGACGCCAGCGCCGCCCCACCACCAGCCAGACGAGCGCCGCCAGCACCACCACCGCCGAGCCATAGCGCGCCACCACCGCCAACCCCAACGCCAGCCCGGCGAGCAGGCCCGAGCGTCCCGGGCGTTCCCTCCGATCCAGTGCCTCCACCGCCACCACCAGGAAGGCGGTGGAGAGGGACTCGCCCAACGTCCGGCCCGCGAAGACGAGCACCGGCCCGTAGAGCCCCACCAGCAAGGCGGTGAGGAGTCCCCCGTCGGGCCCGGTCCGGCGCTCGGCGAAGCGCCAGGCGGCCCACAACATCCACCCGTGCAGCACGGCCTGGGGCACGGCCAGCAGCGCCCGGTACCCCACCGGGTGGGTAAGGCCCACCCCGTCCGCCAGCTTCAACAGCCACGCGGCCACCATCGGCCCGGCCCAGTTGCGCAGACCCACCCGCCACTCCCAGGCCAGCACCCCATAACCATGGGCCCGGAACCAGGCCGGCTCCAGGAACTGGTACACCTCGTCCGGGTGGATGCGGCCGAGTTGCACCACCGCGAGGAGGGCCGGCAGCAACGCCACACCTCCCAACAGCACCCACCTCGGCCAGCTCCGGAGGGGCCGCGCGGAGAGAGACTCGGAGGCGGTGGGAGCGGCGAGGGGCGGCCAGTCAGGGACGGGAGCGGGAGCGGTCATCGCGAGGACCCGGCGAGGTTACTCGAAAAGTAGCCGGGCGGCATTGCGTGCATGCAACTCGGCCGGCCACGTGTTTAGATGCTCGCCCCCCATGAGCTACCTCGTCCTCGCGCGCAAGTGGCGCCCGCAGACCTTCGATGACATGACCGGCCAGGAGCACGTGGTCCGGACGGTCGCCAACGCCATCAAGCTGGACCGCGTGGCGCACGCCTACCTGTTCTGTGGCCCCCGCGGTGTGGGCAAGACGACCGCCGCCCGCCTGCTGGCCAAGGCACTCAACTGCGAGAAGGGCCCCACGCCGGAGCCCTGCGGTACCTGCCAGGCCTGCACGGAGATCGCCGCGGGCACCTCGGTGGACGTGTCTGAGATCGACGGTGCCTCCAACAACGGCGTGGAGAACGTCCGCGAGATTCGCGAGAACGCCAAGTACCTCCCGCAGAGGGACCGGCACAAAATCTACATCATCGACGAGGTCCACATGCTCTCGGGAGCGGCGTTCAACGCCCTCCTGAAGACGCTGGAGGAGCCGCCCGGGCATGTGAAGTTCATCTTCGCGACCACCGAGGCGCACAAGCTCCCGGACACCATCCTCTCGCGCTGCCAGCGGCACAACTTCCGGCGGATCTCCGCCGCGGTGATGCTCAAGCGGCTGAAGTACATCTGCGAGCAGGAGCAGGTGTCCATCTCGGAGCGCGCGCTGTCCATGGTGGTGCGCCAGTCCGAGGGCGGCATGCGCGACGCGCTCAGCCTGTTGGATCAGATCTTCTCCGCCTGCGGCGCCGAACCCACGGACGAGGCGGTCGCCGACGCGCTGGGCGCCATCGATCGCACGGTGGTGCAGGACTTCGCCGAGGCGCTGGTGCGCAAGGATGCGCGGCGCGTGCTCGAGCGCGTGGAGGAGGTCTTCAACCGAGGGGTGGACCTCAAGCGGCTGACGGAGGAGCTGGCGCTGCAGCTTCGCCACCTCTTCGTGGCCCAGACGCTGAGCGAGGCCCCCGCCGAGCTGGCCGAGTCCGAGCAGAAGGCGCTCGTCGCGCTGGCCAGGGAGGCGGACGCGGCGCAGATTTCTCGCCTCTTCGACGTGGTGCATGGCTGCGTGTGGGAGGTGTCGCGCGCGGCCCAGCCCCGGCTCGCGCTGGAGATGGCGCTGCTCAAGGCCATCCAGCTCTCTCCGGGGGGCTCCATCCCGGACCTGCTCGCCAAGGTGGATCGGCTCGCCGCCGGCCTTGGCGCCGGAGCGCCCGGAGGTCGCTCCGACTCCGCCAACTTTCGCCACTGAGCGTCCCCCCCGGCCCCCCACCCCCGAGCCCATCCGCCCCGCCCCCCGCGCGCCCGAGCCCCCCTCGGTGCGCGTGACGAATGTGCGTCCACCTCCGACCCCCGCTGCCCCCGCCGCGGAGGAGGAACGTCTCTTCGCCGAGGAGGGCCCCTCCGGTGGGTGTGCCTCCGGCGAGTGTCTCCCGGACGTCGAGCCGGAACCGGAGCCCGAGCCCACCACGCACCAGGGAGCGCCCATCCACCTGGCGTCCATGGCCATCTCCGGCCGGGACAATCCCCGGCGTCCCCTGCAGGAGCGGTGGCGCGCGGCGGTGGACACCGTGCGCAACGCCTCGGGCCGCCACGCCAAGTCGCTCGCCTTCGGCCGCCTGCTGTGGATCCGCGAGGGAGAGGTGGCCGTGGCCTATCCGCCTGCCCAGGGCTTCCACAAGACGACCGTGGCCGGCAGCAGCGGGCGCGCCCTCGTCGAGAAGGCCCTCTCCGAGCACTTCGCCCGCCCGACGAAGCTGGTGGTGCAGGACTGCGCCGACGCCGACACCAGCACCTCCGGGGGCCAGATCAGCATCGCCGAGCAGGACGCCCAGGAGCGGACCGCCCACGAGAAGAGCACCGAGGGCCGGGTTCGCAGCCACCCCTCGGTCCGGGCCACCCTCAAGCTCCTCGGCGGAGAGATCGAACACATCCAGGTGTACGACAAGCCCGTCCGGCCCCCCGAGGCACCGACGAGCGAGTCCCCTGACGAGAGCCCCTGACAACGGCCGCGCCCGAGGCTAGGGTGCGCGCCTCGCTTTTCACCATTCGGAGCAAACGAGGGAGCACATGCCCGGCATCGATCTGAACTACTTCATCCGACAGGCCAACAAGCTCACCGAGAAGATCGAGCAGCGCAAGCAGGAGCTGGCCGAGGAGACCGTCGAGGTCAAGACCGGTGATGGGCGGGTGACGGTGGTCGCCAACTGCGTGCAGGAGATCCGCAGCATCAAGATCGACCCGGCGCTCATCGACCCGAGCGATCCCTCCATGCTGGAGGATCTGATCACCGCCGCCGTCAACGCTGCCCTGGCGAGCAGCCGTGAGCACATGCAGCGAGAGCTGGGCAAGATCTCCGGCGGAGTGAAGATCCCCGGCATTACTTGATACGCATGACGCCCGATCCTCTGAACCGGCTGGTCGCCCAGCTCGCGAAGCTCCCGGGTATCGGCGAGAAGACCGCGCAGCGACTGGCCTTCCACATCCTCCGGGCTCCCGGCGAGTACGCCGCGGAGCTGTCCCAGGCCATCCGCGAGGTGAAGGAGAAGGTGCATCTCTGCACCCGGTGCTTCTCCCTCACCGACACGGAGCTGTGTGGCTTCTGCCGGGACAGCAAGCGCGACGAGCGCACGCTGTGCGTGGTGGAGACGTTCGCGGACCTGATGGCGCTCGAGCGCACGCGCGAGTTCAAGGGCCGCTACCACGTGCTGCACGGGGTGCTCTCGCCCCTGGACGGAGTGGGGCCGGAGCAGCTCCGCATCAAGGAGCTGCTCGAGCGGCTGGGAGATGGCCGCGTCGAGGAACTCATCCTCGCCACCAACCCGGACGTGGAGGGCGAGGCCACCGCGCTCTACCTCACCCGGCTGCTCAAGCCGATGGGCCTGCGCGTGAGCCGCATCGCCCAGGGGCTCCCCATGGGGGGAGATCTCGAGTACGCCGACCAGGCCACGCTGGCCAAGGCGCTCAGCGCCCGGCGCGAGCTGTGAGGCCCCGGGCTACCGCGTCACGCGGTAGCCGAAGGGCAGCACCACCGTCACCTCCTGATCCTTGTGGGCGGGGAAGCGCAGCCGCTCCACCTGTCGCTCCAGGCACCGGCCTACCGCAGTGCGCGCCAGCGGCCCTTGGGTGTCCGCCGACACCTTCCCCGAGGAGTAGATGGTGAAGCGCACCCGCACCTCCCCCTCGTCCGAGGGGAGGGACGACTTGTGCTGCTCGAAGCACGACATGATGCGCGCCCTCCCCCGGGACACCACGCGCTGGATGTCCGAGGCCTCCAGCGTCACCCGGCGCGTCCGCGTCGTGCGGGCTGGAGCCTTCTTCTTCTCGACGGGCGGCGCGACTGGCTCGGCGGGCGGTGCGGCTGACTCGGCGGCGGCCTGGGCCACGGAGACCTCCGGTGCGACGTCCGTCGGCGGCTCCTGGGACGGAGGAGACGGCTCCTCCAGGGCCGGCGGAGGCGGCGACTCTTCGGTGGGCACCTCCGGGGACGCGGCGGAACTCGGAGCCACGGCGCCCGGTGCAACCAGGGACTCGACACTCGACACGGCGGGAGCGGGCGTCGCCACGAAGCGTCCCAGCACGAAAGCCGCGCCCGACACCAGCAACACGCCCGCCAGGAGGCCGACGAAGAGCCCCCTCCGACGCCGCGCGACCGCTGAAGCCCCCGTGCCAGGAGGAGGAGGCACCACGCCAGTGCTGGCCTCGAGCTCGGTGACGGGGGTGGCCTGGGGCTGTCCCACGAAAGACGGGGGCGGGAGGGTCGTCCCCTCCGGCAGCAGCGACGAGAGCGTGGGGATGCGCGTCTTCTCCGTGTAGCGCTCCTCGCCGAAGCTGGCGCGCAGGTACGCGGCGAGAGTCGCCCCGTTCGGCGGCTGGGGCTCCTTCGCGAGCAGTCGCTCCAGGTCTTCCGCCAGCGCCTCGGCGGTGGGGTAGCGCTTCGCCGGCTCATAGGCCATGGCCCGGAGCACCACCTCCTCCAGCTCGGGCGACAGGTCAGGCCTCAGCGCCCGCGGGGGCTGGAACTCCCCCTCGAGCAGCGCCTTGAGCACCGCCAGATCGTTGTCCCGAGCGAAGGGCCGTACATGGGTGAGCGCCTCGTAGAGGCTCACGCCCAGCGAGAACACATCCGCGCGCCGGTTCAGCTCTCCTCCCGAGGCCTGCTCCGGCGCCATGTACATGTACTTGCCCTTCACCACGCCGGTGCGCGTGTGGGCCAGGCGCGTCTCGGCCTTGGCGATGCCGAAGTCCAGCACCTTCACCTGCCCCTCGTACGTCACGTACAGGTTGGAGGGGGACACGTCCCGGTGGACGATGTTGAGCGGTCGACCCGACTCGTCGGTGGACTCGTGCGCGTGATGCAGGCCTCGCGCCGCATCGGCGATCACCCTCAGCACCAGCGGCACCGGCACGTACTCCCTCCGATAGCTCGCCGTGCGCACCGTGGTGGAGAAGTCCTCCCCCGGCAGGTACTCCATGCAGATGTAGTAGCAACCCTCGGCGAGCCCCAGCTCCTCGATACGGACGATGTTGGGGTGGTGCAGCTTCGCCGCCAGCCGCGCCTCGTCGCGGAACATCTCCACGAAGTCCGGCAGGCTCGTCAGGTGCGGCAGCATCCGCTTGATGACGACGTTGCGCTCGAAGCCATCCGCGCCCAGGCGCTTGGCGAGGAAGATCTCCGCCATGCCGCCCTCGGCGAGCTTGCGCACCAGCACGTACTGGCCATAGGGCCGGACCAGCGAGGCGGCGCTCCCACCGGGTTCCATTCGGGATTGTGGGGTCGTCGTCATCGAAGCCTCACTTCAGGATACGTACCACGTACAGGTCCGGCGCACCTGTTCTGGACATCTTGAAGAGGAGGGTGGGCGGCCGACCCTCCGGTGTCACCCACGCATCGAAACGGTGCTTGGAGTCGAGCGCAATGCTCCGGCCGTTGACGAACAGGCGAGCACCCACGGGGGCCAGCCCCTTCACCCGTGCGCGAGCGCCCACGCGCTGGCCCTCGCGCGGTGAGGAGATGACGAGCGTGGGCACCGAGTTGTCGAAGACGAGCTCCAGCCGGCTCATCCTCCCGCCGCGCAGCGGCTTCCCCCCCGGTGCCAGCGGAGAAATGGACCAGAGGTAGCCGCCCTCGCCCAGGCTCCCCGCCTCCAGCGGCACGCGCGGAGAGGAAGCGGTGCGCTCCACCACGGGCTGGCCGAGCGCGCCGTCGCGGTACACCATCACCTTGTAGGAAGCCGCGCCGGGCTCGGGCTCAGAGGTGAAGGTGATGGCCGGGGGCTTGTCCTGGAAGAAGATGGTCGTCTTCTCCGGCCCCTCCGGCACGCGGTTGCGGAGCCGGTCCAGCTCGCCCCTGGGAGGCCTCTCCGGAGCGAAGTAGGCGCTGCCGCGAGCCACGTCGGTGCCATCCTTCCGCCGCACCCGCCAGTACAGCCGCCCCTGAGAGGGAGCCGGCACGTTGACGAACCCGCGGTGGGCCAGCCCCTCCAGCACCGGTCGCTCGAAGCGGGCGTCCTCGGCCACCTCCACCCGCGCATCCTCCTCCCCCTCCCACGTGAGGGCCACCTCCCTCAACCTCCGGTGGAACACCCGCTGGCCCTCGGCCGGAGGCAGCGCGAGCGGCGCCGGCTCCACGGCCTCGACGCGCGCGGCGGCCTCGCCCTTCTTCACGGTGGCACGCTCGCCCGCGCGCAGCGGCTCGCGCACCTCTCCGCGCACCAGCACCACGTCTCCAGCGCGCGAGTCCACGGTGAAGCCATGCGAGGTGCGCCGCACGTCCAGCCGCGCCGCCCCGCTGCCCTCCAGGGACAGCCCCGGCAGCACCACCCGACTGGCACGCCCCGAGGAAAGCCGCACCTCCAGCGAGCCCCGGCGCAGATCCACCCGCGCCTCATCCACCGAGTCGCCCTTCCCCGCCCCCTCCACCACCAGCTCTCCACCACCGCCCAGCGCGAGCGTGGACTCCGAGCCCTCCAGCTTCAGCAAGGCCTTGCCGCGACGCACGCGCACGCCGTCCCCGGACCGCAGCGGCACACCACCCCGACGCACCACCCGCCACCGGGAACTGCCCTTCTGC
>QKJM01000088.1 GCA_003249315.1 Archangium sp. | reverse complement strand
GGGGTTATCCCTGCTGCTGAGCGCCATTCTGGGCACCGTGCTGGTGGCCCGGGCCTGGCCCCTGCTCCTGGAGGTGGGGCCCCGGGCGGGAGTGCAACGCTATCCGGACATCATCGTCGGCAGCATTACCTGGTCGGGTAGCTACAAGGATTTCGACTATCTGCTGGCGGCGGGGTTGGTGCTGCTGCACGGCGCGTTATTCCTGGTCGCGGCGGCACTGCTCAACCGGGTGGGGTGGAGGTGGTTGGAGGATCTGGGCGCCGCGGGGGAGGAGGCGCCCGCGGCGGTGCGGGTGTGGGCCGGCTTCGTGCTCTACGTGCTGGTGGTGGGGGTGGTGCGCTGGAGCGTACCGTGGCAGGAGACGCTGGCCGCTCTCTGGCTGGGGGGCTCGGTGTTGGTGGGCCACGTGTGGGTGGCGGTGCGGCTGGGAAGGGAGGCGCTGTATGCGTTCTCCCGCCATCATCTGGCGCTGCTGCTGGCGGCGGGTGGGCTCTACTTCTCATGCGCGGGAGTGCTGGCGGCGGGCCGGGCCTGGAATCCATGGTCGTTATCGGATGCGGGCGAGTGGCTGCCGTGGCTGTGGCCGGTGCTGGTGGGAGGCGCCACCGTGCTGGCCCCGCTGCTCTACGGTCGTCTCTCGCCGCGAGGCTGGACGCGGCTGGTGCTCGGCGCGCAGGTGTTGGTGCCGTTGCTGCTGCTGGTGCTGGGCAATGACGCCTACGAGCAGGGCTCGCTCCAGTTGCGCAACAACGTGCCCGGACACACGCTGCTGCTGCTGGCCGGGCTCGCGCTGGCCGGTGTACTGGCCGTGGCCGTGCGGTGCCTGCGTACCCCCGGGCTGGAGGAGCTTCCATCGGTGGGGACGCTGGTCTCCTGGCCAGCCCTCGTCTCTCTCAGCGCCTTCCTGGCCTGGCGGGCGCCCAGTGTCAGCACGCTGGGCTTTCTGGAGCCCTTCCACCTCGGAGAGTTGCTGGTGCCCTGGCAGCAGGTGGTGGAGTACGGGCGCGAACTCTACTTCGACTTCATCTCCCTCCAGTGGCTGCTGGGATTCGTCTATGGCGGGCTCAACTCGCTGCTCTTCGAGGGGACGGCGGCCTCCGTTCCCCATGCCCTCGCCCTGTGGCCGGCGCTGGCGGCGGCGCTCATCGCGTATGCGCTGCTCCGGTTGGTGGGAGGCGGGTGGGCGCTGGTACTCAGCCCGTTCTGTGTGCCCATCTTCGATCGCCTGTTCCTGGCCGTGCCGGTGCTGCTGCTGCTGGCGCTGCCAGGGCTGCTGGCGCGGCCGCTGGGGTGGCTGCTCGTGTGGGGCGGGCTCTCCACGCTCCACATCTTCTACAACCCCTCGGCGGGGGCCGCGCTGGCCGCGGCCACGGCGCCCGTGGCGGTCTTCATGGCCTGGCGGGGCCTGGGCGGAGGGGCGTGGCGCCATCTGTGGCGGCAGCGGCGCGTTGCCGTGCTGGGCACCGCCCTGGGGCTGGGTCTGGCCGCGATCCTCGGGGGCCGCTACGTGTTCGGGCTGCTGGAGTTCATTCGTCAGAATGGGGCCGCCAACACCACGGCCTATGGTGTCTCCTGGCTGGAGTACTATTCCTCGCTCCCGGACTGGTTGCCATGGCGGAGCGTGCTGGGGTGGGAGGCGCTTCGGGTCGGAGGCTGGTGTTTCGGGGCGGTGGCTCTGGGCGCGCTGTGCTTCCGCGCGCGGCTCTGGGGGCCGGGGGCGGAGCCGGAGCGCCGGGCCGCCACCGTGCTGGGTCTGAGCGGCGCGCTCTTCGTGGTGCTGTGCATCCCCTATTCCATGGGGCGGATCGATCCGGGAGCGCTCTCACGTTCGGGCATGCTCTCGCTGGTGGTGCTGGGGACGCTGCTGCCGGTGGGGCTGGCGCTCCGGCAGCGGGTATCACCTCGGGCCTCCCTTCCCGTGATCCTGGTGGGCGCGCTGCTGGGGCTCAAGTCCGCCTTTTCCTATACCGAGCCGCGCACGCGCCTGCTCCAGCCTCTCTCCAACCTGCGCGTGCCCTGGGAGTTTTCCCTCGTACAGGGGCAGGAGCTGGGCCTGCCGCGCCTGGGGCGCCTCTTCGCCCCTTCTCAGGCCCTGGAGGAGGTCCTGCGGCTCTCGCGGGCAGTGGATGCGCTGAGCGGCCCGGAGGGCACCTGGTTGGATCTCACCAACCACTCGGCCTTCTACTTCTACCTCGGCAGCAGGGTGCCGGTAGGCTACGTGGCGGACTACACCGCCGCTGGTGCCCAGGCCCAGCATCGTGTGGTGAAGGAGCTGGAGCGTGAGCCTCCGCCGCTGGTGTGGATTGGTCCGCGCCTGAACTGGGATGGGGCGCCGGCATCACTGCGCTCGTACCGGGTGTATCGCTGGCTGCTCGAGGAGGGCTATGTCTTCCACGAGCAGGAGGGGCTTCAGTTCCTCCTGCATCCGGAGAGGGCCCGTCGGCTGTCCGGGGTTCTCTCCGAGGAGGTGCAGCGGAAGGGACTGGCCAGTGTGTTCGATGCGCACGAGCTGAAGGCCCTGCCGGTGAGCTGGGGACGAAGCTTCCGGACACTGCGGCGGCGCTTCGCTCCCGAGCCGCTGGTGCTGGGGACGCCGGTGCCGTACAGGCTGGAGGCAGGGGCTGGCGGGCGGTACGAGGTGGTGGGGCCGGATCCGCAGCTCGTGTGGGAGCTGCCGCGTGAGCTTCGCGGAGCGGAGCATGACTTCCTGGCCCTGGAGGTCGACTGCGGCGGGGGGGAGGCGGCGGCGCGGGGACAGATCTTCTGGGCGAGGGGAGGGGAGGACTTCACCGAGCCGAACTCCCTGCTCTTCGACGCGCGCTCCGGGCCGCTGCTGGTTCCGCTGGGCTCGCACCCGGACTGGTTGCGCGAGCACGCCGTGCGTCGGCTCCGTCTCGATCTGGATCCTCGGAGCGGCTGTCAGTCCTACTCGGTGCGCCATGTCCGGTTGCTGCGGCTGGTGGACTGAAAGTGCAATCGACGACTCTCCCCACGCTTGGGCTCACGCATGCACCTCTCGGAATACGATGCGGTCATCATTGGCGGTGGCTTCTTCGGTTGCCGGCTCGGGCTGGAGCTGGGGCGCTTCCTTCGTCAGGTGCTGGTGGTGGAGAAGGAGTCCGTGTTGCTCGGCCGCGCCTCCTATTCCAACCAGGCGCGCGTACACAATGGCTACCACTATCCGCGCAGCCTGCTCACCGCGCTGCGATCGCGCGTCAACTTCGAGCGCTTCGTGCGGGACTATGGCGAGTGCGTGGTGGATGGCTTCGAGAAGTATTACGCGGTGGCGAGGAACTCCTCGCGGGTGACGGCGGCCCAGTTCCGCACCTTCTGCGAGCGGATCGGAGCCCCCATCGAGCCCGCTCCTTCGCATGTGCGCCGCCTCTTCGATGGGGAGCGGGTGGAGGAGGTCTTCCACGTGCGTGAGTGCGCCTTCGATGCCATCAAGCTGCGTGAGCGAATGGGGCGCGAGCTGGACGCGGCGGGCGTGGAGGTGCGGCTGAGCACCGAGGCGGTGCGGCTGGCCCGGTGTCCGGATGGCCGTATCGCCCTGCGCCTGCGGACGCCCGGCGGTGAGGAGGAGGTGGTGACCCGTTACGCTTTCAATTGCACCTAC
>QKJM01000009.1 GCA_003249315.1 Archangium sp. | reverse complement strand
CCTCTTCGAGCGGCAGGTCGAAGAGCTCCGCCACCTGGCGCGGTGCCGTCCAGGCCCCATCCGGCCCGTGGTACATGACGAGCGGGATGATGACGGGGAGCGCCTCGTTCCTGGGGTTCCGCCCGCGCCAGCGCTCCAACTGGCGCACCACATAGCGGAGCATGCGCCACGCCATCCACCTGTCCACCGAGGACTGGTGCTCGAGCAGCACGTAAACCAGCAGCGGGTGGCCGGAGCGAAGGCGGGCGGAGAAGAGCAGGTCGCTCTCGGTCTTGCGAAGCCGGGGATCCACCACGCCGCCGGGCTCTCTGCGCAGGGAGTCCCAGTCCACCTCGGAGGAGAGGTGCGAGGGGAGGGCGAGGCGCAGCTCGGCGGCGGCCCGCTCGGGGTGGTCGAAGGTGAAGTCCGCGAAGAGATCATGAGGTCCGGACATGGTGAGTGGCGGCCTCAAGCACGTAGCGGGCCAATGCGGAGCGCAGGGGAGCCCGACTCCCAGATGCATCCGTTTCGGTACTGACCGTCCACCCCGGGAGACGGTGCGCCGCGTGCTGGTGTCGACCGCGTTGGTGGCGCAGCGGCGCAGTGCCTCGCGCGAGTTGCTGCTGCGGCTACCGGTGGTGGCGTAGGGGGTCGACTGCCTGCCTCGCGAGGGCTGCCTGTCCACCACCGAGCGGTCCGCCCGTGGGCCGTGAAATCCTCTCTCCCTTTCCCCTCCATACGAGGCTTCTACGAGGTGTCTGACATTCTCCTGGGACATGCCCTGGTTTCGCAGGGAGTGCCCGCCGCGTGACAGCGGCGTGGATGCAACGCTTTGCAGGGGACGCTGGTTGCCCATTTCCCGCAGGAGACAGACAATGCTCTGAGTCACGCGCGGGTCCGTGCTGGGGGGAGGCAGGCAGGCATGAAGCTCGAGGACGAAGGGGTCGAGGATCATCCCGTCCATCGCGTCTGGACGGAGCTCGGGGACGATGATGCGGACGTGCGCTGGACGGTGTACTGCCCGGCCCGGGAGCGCACCCTGGAGCTCCAGGTTTGCGAGGACTGTCCCCACCTCGAGGCCGTCACGGCGGGCGAGTCGGGTCCCGGGGTCGTGAGGTGCCATCGCCTCTCGCCCGTGCCGGCGCCGGCGACACTCTCGGATGACTCGCTCGGGCCGCTCCTCGGGGGCACGCGCGTCTCGGAGGTGATGTCGCCGGACGTGTACTGCGCCCATGAAGAGCTCCGCGCGGAGGAGCTGGTGGACATCTTCTCCACGCGGCAGGTGAGCGGCCTGCCCGTCCTCGATGAGGATGGGACGCTCGTCGGGGTGGTGAGCCGCACGGACCTGCTCCACCCTCCGAGCGAGGAAGGGGAAGCCCCTCCGCTCCATCCCGAGCGGGCCGGGGCCTCGGCGGGCGAGCTGATGAATCGCGCCCCGGTGGTCATCGAGGAGGGGGCCCCCATGAGCCGCGCCGCCGCGCTCATGGCCTCCTCGCGCGTCCATCGGCTGATCGTCCTGGCGAGCGATGGACGCGTAGTCGGCATCCTCACCGCGTTGGACCTTGCTCGTTGGGTGGCCAGGCGGGCCGGCCACGCCGTGTGAGCGGCTGCCGGCGGTCACGGGCGCTGTCCGCCGGGGAGGAAATCCCGGACGCCGGACATTGGGAGAGGCGGGGAGATGGGGGGGGACATCCAAGCACATCGCTGTCGGAACCTGCGCATGCTCGCCTGTGTGCAGGCGGGGCTCGTCCTGCTGGCGGGGGGCGTGGTGCTCGCGGCGTGGCTGCTGGACCTCCCCGTCTTCAACCTGCTGCGGCCCGGCTTGCCCGTCATGAAGGCCAACGCGGCCTTGAGCTTCATTTTCTCCGGGGCCTCGTTGCTGTTGCTGTGCGGGAGCCGGCCCAGTGTCCTCTCCCGACGCACCGCGCAGCTCCTGGGCGGGCTCGTCGTGCTCGTCGCCAGCCTGACGTTCGTCGAGTACCTCTTCGGGGTGGACCTCGGGATCGATCGGCTCCTGGTGAGGGAGCAACCCCCGGAGGGGCTGCCCGGCATGCCGGGACGGATGAGCCTCAACACGACCGCCGGCTTCCTCTTCCTCGGGCTGGCGCTGGTGTTGCTGGGGAGGAGCCGGCCGGGCAAGGGCTGGCACGCACAGGTGCTGGCCGCGCTGACGGGTGTGATTGCCCTGGTGGGCCTGGCGAGCTACCTCTACGGGCAGTACGAGCTCAGCGGACTGGCGCGCTATGCGCAGATGGCGTTGCTCACCACGGTGTGCTTCCTGCTGGTGGCCAGCGCCGTCCTCGAGGCCCGGGCGGACTCGGGCTTCATGAAGGTCGTCACCCGCGAGGGATTCGGGGGCGTGCTGGCGCGCTGGCTGCTGCCGCCGGCCTTCCTCGTCCCGCTGCTGCTATGTGGGCTGATGCTCGCGGGCTACCGGGCGGAGTTCTTCACGCTACCCCTGGCGGTGGCGCTCATCGCCGCGGGCAACATCATCGTCTTCTCCGTGCTGGTGTGGGTCACCGCCTTCGCGCTGGACCGGGAGGAGACGCGGCGGTTGCTCGCCGAGGAGGAGCGGATGGGGCTGGTGGTCCGCGAGCAGGCCGCGCGCGCGGAGGCGGCCGCCCAGCTCCGGGAGCGCTCGCGGGCCGAGGCGGCCGAGCAGGAGGCGAGCGCGCTCGCCGCGGACTGGCGCTTCCTCTCCGAGGTGGGGGCCGCGCTGTCGACCTCGCTGGAGGAGTCCGCGACGCTGGCCACCCTCGCGCGGCGGGCGGTGCCTCGGCTGGGGGACTGGTGCGTGGTGGACCTGGCCGAGCCGGGGGAGCGGACGCGGCAGGTGGCGGAGGCCCACGTGGATGGGAAGCGGGCCGGGTCGCTCCTGTTGCTCGTCGAGCGCGAGCTGGGAGACCCGATGGCGTGCGGCACTCTGGCGCACGTGCTGCGGACGGGGCAGCCGGCGCTGCACGAGGTGCTGGACAGCCCGCGGCGGCTGGCGGAGGTGTTGAGGGTGCGGCAGGCGGAGCCGTTGCACGTGCTGGGCGCGCGCTCGGCCATGGTGGTGCCGTTGCTGGCGCGTGGCCGGCCCTTCGGCGCCGTCACCTTCGTCTCGGCCCGACCCGAGCGACATTTCTCCCAGGCGGACCTGTCGCTGGCGCGGGAGCTCTGCCAGCGGGCGGCGGTGGCGGTGGAGAATGCCCGCCTCTTCCTCGAGGCGCAGCGCGCGGTGCGCACCCGCGAGGAGGTGCTGGCGGTGGTGAGCCATGACCTGAAGAACCCGCTGGGCAGTCTCTCGCTGAGCGTCCAGCTCCTGCGCCGGCTGCTTCCCTCGGGAGAGCCGGGCGAGCGGATGCGCAAGCACACCCGCGCCATGGAGCGCTCGGTGGAGCGGATGGATCGGCTCATCAAGGACCTGCTGGATATGGCCAGCATCCAGGCGGGGAGGATGAAGCTGGAGCCGGAGCGTTGGCTGGTGGAGGACCTGGTGCGCGAGGGGGTGGCCCTGCTCTCTCCGCTGGCCATCCAGAAGCAGATGGTGATGCGGGTACGGGTGGAGGAGGAGGGCGAGGTGCGCTGCGACCGGGAGCGCATCTTCCAGGTGCTGTCCAACCTGGTGGGCAACGCCCTCAAGTTCACCCCCGAGCA
>QKJM01000734.1 GCA_003249315.1 Archangium sp. | reverse complement strand
AGGGAGTCCTCCCGAGCCCCGGTGAAGAAGCCTCCCTGGAGCAGGCGCGAGAAGGCGCCGCACATCCGCCAGTCCACGAAACCGGCCGTGCCCGGGAGGGGACGGTCGTCCTCGCCCACGAACAGGCAGAGGGCGTCCACCCCCTCCAGCGCGTCCAGGCCCGCCAGGCCGATCTCATAGGTGGTAACGCTCACGCCTTCCCCAACGCGGAGGCCACGCGGTCCAGCAGCCCGTTGACGAAGGCGCTGGACTCCTCGGTGCCGAAGTTCTTGCCCAGCTCCACGGCCTCGTTGAGGGAGACCTTCTTGGGGATGTCCGGGCGGTACTTGAGCTCGAAGACGCCGAGGCGCAGCACGTTGCGATCGATCCGGGACATGCGATCCAACCGCCAGTTGTGGCTGTGCTCCTCGATGAGCCGGTCGATCTCCCCTCGATGCGCGATGACGCCCTCCACCAACTCCTGGGCGAACTTGACGGCCTCGGGCTCCTTGCGGGCCCCCTCGGCGGCGGCCCACGCGGCCTCCAGTGCCTCGGAAGCGGAGCCTGGCGTCATCTCCAACTGGTAGAGCGCCTGCAGCGCGCGCTCCCGTCCCTCTCTCCGTGCGCCCATGGTCAGGACCCCTTCCCTTCCGTGGCCAGGGAGGCCAGCTTCGCATGGAGGTTGACCATCTCGATACAGGCGAGGGCGGCCTCCGCGCCCTTGTTGCCGGCCTTCACGCCCGCCCGATCGATAGCCTGCTCCACCGTGTCGCAGGTGAGCACACCGAAGACGACGGAGGCCTGGGCGTTGAAGGCCACCTGGCCGATGCCCTTGGCGCACTCGCCCGCCACGTAGTCGAAGTGGGGAGTGCCGCCTCGAATGACGGCGCCCAGGGTGATGATGCCAGCATAGGCGCGCATCTCCGAGACGCGCCGCGTCAGGGAGGGCAGCTCGTAGGTACCGGGGCAGCGGAAGACGTCGATGTCGGCGTCGGCCACGCCATGGCGAACCAACGTGTCCACCGCGCCCTTCATCAGCTCCTCGGTGATGAACGCGTTGAAACGGGCCACGCAGATGGCGAAGCGGCCCTTCGGGGGGAGGAAGTCACCTTCAATGTAGCGAGGCATGTGCGGCTCCTCTCTACACCAGCCCGGGGGCTGGCGTCCTGGCAGAGTTCACCGGGCCGGTACGTTCAGGACGTCTTCCGGCGGCGGGGAGGACGGCGGGCGGCCACCCTTCGAGGGGGCTCCGCGGGTGGGGTGAGGGGAATCTGCTCCACCACCTCGAGCGAGTAGCTCTCCAACCCCACGATCTTCTTGGGGTTGTTGGTGAGGAGGCGCAGCCGGGAGAGGCCCAGATCCTTGAGGATCTGCGCCCCCACGCCGAACTCGCGCAGGCGCATCTGGTCGGTGCGCCCCGGGACGATCTGCTCGTTGGAGGTGTGGGTACACTCGAGCCGGTTCATCGCCGGCATGTCGCGCTGGAGGTAGACGACGACACCTCGACCGGCCTCATGAATCTGCTGGAAGGCCTTCTCGAGCTGGCTGCCACACTCGCACCCGGAGCTGCCCAGGAGGTCGCCCACCAGGCAGGCCCGGTGAACGCGGGTGAAGACGGGCTCCTTCCCGGAGACGTTGCCCTTCACCAGGGCCACGTGAACCGCGCTGTCCACGTCGCTGCCGTAGGTGTAGGCCCGGAAGGTGCCGTGCCCCCTGCGCTCGATGGTGGCCTCGCCGATCCGCCGGATGAGGCGTTCCCGCTCCAGCCGGTAGCGGATGATGTCCGCCACGGACAGAAGCACCAGCTTGTGCTTGCGAGCGAACTTCACCAGGTCCGGCCGGCGAGCCATGGTGCCATCGGCCTTCATGATCTCGCAGATGACGCCAGCGGGAGAGAGACCGGCCAGGCGGGCGAGGTCCACGCTGCCCTCGGTCTGGCCGGTGCGGACCAGCACGCCGCCATCGCGGGCGCGCAGGGGGAAGATGTGGCCGGGGCGAGCCAGGTCGCTCGGCTTCGCGTTCGGAGCCACCGCCACCTTGATGGTGTGGGCGCGGTCCGCGGCGGAGATGCCGGTGGTGACGCCCTGGGAAGCCTCGATGGAGACGGTGAAGGCCGTCTGGAAGGACGAGGTGTTGTCCTGCACCATGAGGGGCAGGTTGAGCTGGCGGAGGCGCTGCTCGGTGAGGGAGAGGCAGATGAGCCCGCGCCCGTGGGTGGCCATGAAGTTGATGGCCTGGGGCGTCACCTTCTCGGCCGCCATGACGAGGTCGCCCTCGTTCTCCCGGTCCTCGTCGTCGGTGAGGATGACCATGCGCCCCTTGCGGATCTCCGCGAGCGCCTGCTCCACCAGGGCGATGCTGTCCGTCTCGTGCTTCATGCCACGCGCCATTCGTACTCCCCGCACTGCCTTCACTTGCTGAAACCGGCCGCCTGGATGACGGCCTCGGTGAGCCCGGAGCCCGGACCCTGGCGCAGCGACACCAGCCGCGCCACGTACTTGCCGATGATGTCCCCTTCGAGGTTCACCCGCGCGCCCACGCCCTTGGACCGAAGCGTGGTGCGCTCCTGGGTCTCGGGGATGAGCTGGACGCTGAAGCGATCCGTCCCCACCGCGTTGACGGTGAGGCTGATGCCGTCGATCGTCACCGAGCCCTTCTCGATGAAGAAGGGTGCCAGCTCCGAGGGGAGGCGGAAGGACATGACCCAGGAGCCGCCCTCGGTGCGCGTCTCGAGCACCTCGCTGACGGCGTCCACGTGGCCGCTGACCAGGTGGCCGCCCAGCCGGTCGCCCAGGGCCAGGGCGCGCTCGAGGTTGACGCGGGAGCCGGGACGCACCTCGCCCAGGGTGGTGCGCCGGAGCGTCTCCGGAGCCGCCTGGACGCGGAAGGTGTCCCCCGAGCGCTCCACCACCGTGAGGCAGGCCCCGTCCACCGCGATGGACTCGCCCAGCTCGAAGCCCTCCGCCCCGAGGGAGGTGCGGATCCACAGGTCGGTCATCCCACCTGGGATGACACGCTCCACCACGCCGATGTCCTGGATCAGTCCGGTGAACATTTCGGACGGGCTTATAACGGATTCTGGCGGGAGGTACCGCTGATTCCCAGAACCAGGGGGCGCGACCGGGCAGGCGGGGGGACGGGGGCCGGTCCCCACCACCTGCATGTACCAGTCGTCAGCGAGGCTTGATGAACTTCAGGGCGAAGCGGTCGCTGGTGCCGCGGCGCTCACCGGCGGCGCCCGGGCTGGAGCTCCAGTCACGGGCATCCTCCGGGTTGCGCCACACCTTGCTTTCCTCGAGGAGCTGGAAGCCAGCGGCGAGCACCTCGTCACGAACGACCTGCTCGTCGATGCGGTGCAGCGTCTCGACATCGCTCACGCCCGTGCCGGACTTCGCGCTGGAGTCGAGGATGACGTAGACGCCACCGGGCTTCAGCGCGCGGAAGATGGCAGCGTTCATCTTCGCCCGGTCGGCGCCGAGCCACACGGTGTCGTGGTAGATGATGTGGCTCACCACCGCATCGAGATCGTTCACCTCGGTCGGAAACGGCTCATCGAACTCGCGGTCCACCCGCACCACGCGCTCATTGATGGGACGGGCCAGCCGCTCACTCCAGGGCTTCTCGGCGAAGCGCTCGAGGACGA
>QKJM01000038.1 GCA_003249315.1 Archangium sp. | reverse complement strand
GCGCCTTCGTGCTCGACACGGGGTCGGGCGCGGGCTTCGGCTGGCGCGAGCGGCACCAGTTCTGCCACTGCTCCTCGTTCGCGCAGGCGTCGGTCGGCGTGGTCGGCGAATGGATCGAGGGCGAGGCGTGACCGGCCTCGTCCTGCGCGACGCGACCATTGACGACACCGCCGCGCTCGCCGCCCTGTCTCGCAAAAGCTTCTGTGCCGCCTTCGCCCATCTCTATCGCGCCGAAGACCTCGATGCCTTCCTGCACGAGGCCTACGACGATTCGGTCATCGCGGCGGAGATCGCCGATCCGGGCATCGTCCACCAACTGGCCGAAGAGGGCGGCGTGCTTGTCGGCTATTGCAAGATGAAGCTCGCCAGCCCTTTTGCCGGACATTCCGACGCGGCCCGGCCGATCGCGCTCAGCCAACTCTATACAGAACCGGCGCGCACCGGCGGTGGGGTCGGCGCGAGGCTGATGGACTGGGCGCTGGACCTGTCGCGCAGGCACGGGGCGGACGCGATCCAGCTTTCGGTGTGGAGCGAGAACCACGGCGCGCAGAGATTCTACGCCCGCTACGGTTTTGCCAAGCTCGCCGACATCGACTTCTGGGTCGGCAACCACCGCGACGACGAGTTCCTGTTCGAAAAGCGCCTGTAGCCGCTTATTCCGCCGCCATGCGCATAAGCCAGGCGGGCGATCTCCAGTGCCCAACGGCAGGGGGACGCGCAACGGAACTCAACCGGCAAGCCCTGGAGCGCAGGGCTGCCACAGGCGTGAAGTTCGACGAGGTCTGATGGCTTCGGCCAATGCCATGACCCCGTCTGGCGGCGCCGATTGCTCGGGCCAGGTGAACTAGAGAGGGAACATAAAGGCGGGCTGAGGTTTCCATCTTGCGTGCCCCTTCCTCATGGAGCGAACTCCCTTCATGCGCCGTTCTCCCGCAGTGCAGCGTCAGTCCCTCGGCTTCACACTCATTGAACTCCTCATCGTCGTCGTCATCATCGCCATCCTCGCGGCGGTGGTGGTGCCGATGGCGCTCTCGCGCATGGAGCGGAGCCGACAGGCCGAGGCAGCCCCACCACCAGCCCAGAAGCTGGCGCAGGCGGCGCCGAGCGCCCGCGCGGAAGGGGCCGAGGAGGGCGCCTCCGTGGTGCCCCCGTTGATCGAAGATTCGGAGGTAAGGGTGAAGCTGGCGGCGCTGCCGGTGCTGGAGGGCACGCGCGTCTCCAGTCGATATGACGCCACCTTCCGGGGAACCTTCACCGTGCGCAACGCGGACGCGACGGCGGATACGTTGCACCTGCACTTTCCCTTTCCTCCTGGAATCACCGAGGCGCGGGACGTGTCGCTGCGACGGGTGGGCGGAGAGGGGCGAAGCACCGAGGCGGAAGGGGCGCGCTATGGGTTGGATGGCATCCGCTGGAGCGGGCAGGTGGCGCCGGGGGAGCGGGTGCGGGTGGAGGTGTCCTATGCGGTGAGGGGGCAGGAGGCCTTCATCTACGACGTGGCGGGGTTGGGGACGGGGCGGGTGCGTTTCGAGGTGGAGTGGGTGGGGACGCCGCGGCTGGCGGTGCCGGCCGAGTCCCTGCAGCCGACGCAGCGAGAGCCCGGGAAGCTGGTATGGCAATTCCAGCGTGTGGTGGCCTCGAGACCGCTGGTGGTGGAGCTGCCGGGGGATGCCAGTCCGCTGGGGCGCCTCATCCTCCTGTGCCAGCTCGCGGCGCTGGGGGTGCTGCTGTTCGGAGGAGGCTTCTGGTACCTGGCGGAGCTGCGGCGGCCCGGGAGCCTGGATGACTTCCGGTGGGGGCACTTCCTGTTGCTGGCGCTCAACTACAGCCTCTTCTTCGTGGCCTTCGCGGTGGTGGGGTACCGGGGAGGGCTGTGGCTGGGGTTGGGAGTGGCCTCCCTGGTGGGGCTGCCTCTGCTGGGACTGCACGTGACGCGACTGTCGGACGTGCGCTTCGCCTGGGGACGGGTGTTGCCGTGGGCGATGGTGACGCTGGGCGTGGTGGTAGCGGCGGCCTACGCGGAGGAGTGGCGTGCGCACGTGTTGTTGGGGATGGGAGTGGCGGCGCTGGCCTTCGTCACGCCGACGTGGCGCTCGTGGGACGCGGGGAGGCAGGTACACCGGCGGGCACGGCGCGAGGCTCGGGAGCGGGAGGCGCGAGCGCGGGAGTGGGGCAGGCAGTGGGGCGAGGTGGACGCGGGCCTGCGGGAGAGCGAGGCCCGGCGACTGGAGGCCCGGCGGAGCGTGGAGACCCCGGCTGAAGGGCTGGAGCGGGCGTGGGAGGAGGTGGGCGCGGCCCTGGCGAGGCTGGAAGCGGCCGAGCGTCGGCTACGAGAGCTCGCGGGAGCGGGGGAGGAGCCCTCGGAGAAGGAGGCACGCGAGGCGTGGGTGAAGGAGCGGCAGGGGGCCCTGCGCCAGGTGCGGTGGGAGGTGGAGACGGAGACGACGGCGCTGGATGCGGCCATTCAGCGGTTGAAGCAGCGCCAGGGGCAGGTGGTGACGCGCAAGGAGCGCTCGGAGCGCGCCCTCCCGCACTGCATGGCGTGTGGGACGGAGCTGACGGGTCGCGTGCGCTTCTGCCCCGAGTGCGGCACGCCCGGGTGCCGCGAAGTGCCGTGCGCGCACTGCGGGGAGGTGTTGCCTCTCCCCTCCCACGTGCTGCGGTCGGAGTGGGAGGCCCAGACGCTGCACTGCCGCGCGTGTGGCGAGGCCCTCTCACCCCAGGGCTGAGAGAGGGCCGGACACCGGGGCGCTCAGGCGGCGTCCTCCCGCGCGGGCTCGGTCGTCCCGTCGCTCGCGCCCTCGCCGTCCAGCAGCGTCACCCGACCCCGGTCCCCATCCACTCGCAGCCGCTGCCCGGTGCGTATCTTCCGCGTGGCCTCCGCCACGCCCACCACCGCGGGAAGGCCATACTCGCGCGCCACCACCGAGCCGTGCGTCATCAGCCCTCCCACCTCCATGACGAGCCCCCGGGCGTGTACGAAGAGCGGCGTCCACCCCGGATCGGTGAAGGGCGCCACCAGAATCTCCCCGGCGTGCAAGGTCTCGCGTGTCGGATCCACCACCACGCGCGCCACCCCCTCCACCACTCCGGCCGAGGCCGCCAGTCCCACTAGCACCCCTGGCGGCGGCTCCTCCGCGGGCACCAGGGGCGCTGGCACCTCTCCCTCGCTGGTGATGAGTGGCGGAGGCGACAGCCGCTCGTAGCGCTTCCACTCCGCGCGTCGCTCCTCCACCTTCTCCTTCAGCCCCGCCGGTGCGCCCTCGAAGGCAGCCACCAGCTCGTCCACATCCAGCAGCCATACATCCTCGGCCCGCTCCAGCCAGCCTCGCTCCACCGCCATGCGCCCCGCATCGAGGAGCGCCCGGTGGCCCTGGTGGAACAGATGGATGAGGAGGAACTTGGGGTGCTCTCGCAGCGCCAGCAGCGCCCTCACCCGCGCAATCAGGGCCTCCACCACCCGGCGGCGCAGCGACCCCCAGGGCCCCTTGCCAGCCGCCTCCAGCACCACGGCCGTCGCCTCCTCCGCCTCGCGCGCCGCCGCCGCGTGTCGTTGCCGGTGCAGCCCCGTCTCCTCCGCGTGCAGCATGCCCACCAGGTTCTTCACCAGGCTCGAGGGATCCTC
>QKJM01000891.1 GCA_003249315.1 Archangium sp. | reverse complement strand
AATGCGCCAAGGCGGCGACCACCAGCGGCACGGCGACGATGAGCACCAGCGACAGCGCCAGCATCGACTTCTCGGAGCGCTCGCGCAGCAGCAACAGCCCGAAGCCCACCAGCGCGTAGATGGCCAGGATGTCGCCGAACCAGAGCGCGAACAGGTGCGTGAGGCCCACCAGCAGGAGGATGCCCAGCCTCCGGACATACAGCGGAGCCACCGACACACCACGCTCCTCCGCCCGGAGCAACTGGATGCCGAAGCCCACCCCGAAGAGGAAGGAGAAGATGGCCATCGCCTTGCCCGCGACCAGGAACTCGAAGGCCCGGTTGGCAACCGCATCCACCGGCGACGCCATTCGCACCGCCATCTGCTCCTTCCCCAGGAACGCCTGGCCACTGAAGAAGACGGTCGCGTTGGCGACGAAGACGCCTCCGAGCGCGAACCCTCTCAGCACGTCCAGCACGGGCAGGCGCTCGTGAGCCTCCACCGGGGTCGACGGGATATCGGTCATCCGCGAAGAGTGCCGGGTGCCCGGCCCCCGTCAAGGCGTTCAGTGCCCAACGCCCCACCTCATGACAGAACGCCGATGGCGCATCGGACGTCACACCTCCCGGTACACTGTCCAGTAATTCCTTGCACCGGGGTCCTCATGCAACGTCTTGCCGTGTCGAAAATCGCACTGTCCGCCGTGTCCCTCTCCCTTCTGGTCGCCTGCCCGGGGAAGAGGATTCCCTCTCCCCCCTCCGAAGGCCCCATCAACCCGTGCAGTGCCGAGGTCACCCTCGAGTCCCGTACCAGCAAGTTCCTCACCGCCGAGGACCCGATTCCGGGCGAGTACATCGTCGTCCTCGCGCCTCCGGCCCCAGGGCAGTCCGCGCTCGCTCCGGCCCTCATGGCCCAGGAGCTCGTGACGCGCTACGGCGGCAGCTCCTTCCTCACCTACCAGCACGCGCTGCGCGGCTTCGCCAGCCGGATGAGCGAGAAGCAGGCCCGGGCCATGGCCGAGGACCCCGAGGTGGCCTACGTGCAGCAGAATGGGGTGGTGCGGCTCGTCCAGAGCCAGTCCGACGCCACCTGGGGCCTCGACCGGGTGGACCAGCGCGCGCTGCCGCTGAACAAGACCTACCGCTACAACGCCACCGGAAAGGGCGTACACGCCTACATCATCGACACCGGCATCCGCACCACCCACGCCGAGTTCGGCGGACGCGCGGACATCGGCTTCGATGCCATCCAGGATGGTCAGAAGGGCATCGACTGCAACGGCCATGGCACCCACGTGGCCGCCACGGTGGGAGGCAACCTCTACGGAGTCGCCAAGGAGACTCGGCTCCATGCGGTGCGCGTGCTCAGTTGCGAGGGCTCCGGCAGCATCGCCGGAGTCATCGCCGGCGTGGACTGGGTCACCAACAACCGGCAGCTCCCCGCAGTGGCCAACATGAGCCTCGGCGGCGGCAAGTCCCAGGCGATCGATGACGCGGTCCGCCGCTCCATCGCCGCGGGCGTCACCTACGTGCTCGCCGCCGGCAACGAGAACCAGGACGCCTGCACGCGCTCCCCCGCGCGCACCCTCGAGGCCATCACCGTGGGCGCCACCAACGACGTGGACCAGCGCGCCAGCTTCTCCAACTGGGGCACCTGCGTGGACCTCTTCGCGCCGGGAAACAAGATTCTCTCCGCCTGGTTCGAGGATGATATCGCCACCCGCGTCCTGAGCGGCACCTCCATGGCCGCCCCCCACGTGGCCGGGCTCGCCGCCCTCTACCTCCAGCGCCACCCCTCCGCCCAGCCCGCCGCCGTGGCCGAGGCCCTGTCCGCCAACGCCACTCCCGACAAGGTCGTCAGCCCCGGCGCCTGCACCCCCAACCGGCTCGCCTACTCCGGCTTCATCGAGCCCGAGACGCTCCCCACCGTCCAGCGCGAGGAATAGGGGACGCACTCCGGGCGGGAGTGTCTCCCCTCCCGCCCCGGAGTGTGGCTCCCCGGCCACACCCGCCCCCTCCCTCCCTCGGCGGCCAGGCTGGCGCGCTTCCTGCTCAACGGCAGGCGCATGCGACCGCTCCCGCTCCTCCTGCTGCTGCTCGCCGCCGTGGCACCCCTCCGGGCCTCCGCCCACCTGGACCTCGTCTTCCTCCTCGACACCACCGGCTCCATGTCCGGAGAGCTGCGCGAGGCCAAGGAGCGCGTCCGCGGCCTCACCGAGGCCCTCCGCGCCTCCCGCCCCGGTGAGCGCGTCCGCGTGGGCGTCGTCGCCTACCGCGACCAGGGCGACGCCTACCTCACCCGCGTCTCCCCCCTCAGCCCCGAGGTGGATGTCAGCTACTCCTTCCTCGCCACCCTCACCGCCGACGGCGGCGGCGACTCCCCCGAGGATGTCCTCGCCGGCCTCGAGGCCGCCCTCCACCAGCTCGACTGGGACTCCTCCCCCGACACCGAGCGCCAGCTCTTCGTCGTCGCCGACGCCCCTCCCCACCTCGACTACCCCGAGCGACCCTCCCCCGAGGCCCTCATCGAGGAGGCCCTCCGCCGCCGCATCGTCTTCAACGCCATCGGCTGCCGCTCCCTCTCCTCCAGCGGCATCTCCTTCTTCCGCCGCCTCGCCTACTCCACCGAGGGCAGCTACCAGCACATCGGCCGCGTCCGCGCCGAAGAGGATGGCCTCGCCCGCGCCATGCTCTCCGCCCTCGCTCCCCCCGCTCCCGTGGACACCTCCCTCCTTCCCGTGGTGTCTGTCTCGCCTGTCGGCGTGGAGGCGGTGGGGACTGGCTCGGCTCGCGGCCTCCAGGTACTTCCCTTCTCCGAGGAGGGTCGCTGCGGAATCCTCGTCGAGCTTCCTCCCGGGCTGGCTCTCTCCGCACCTCCCCTCGTCCGCCGCGGCTCCGAGGCGCTTCATGTCCGGCTCTCCTTGACCCAGGGCTCCGGGGGTCGGCTTCGCTTCGCTTTTTCCGAGTGTCTTCCCTTGGCTCTGCCCGTTCGTGTCTCGTTTTGAGGCACGGATTGGAAGACGGGTACAGGCACCCTCACCCCAGCCCTCTCCCGAAGGGAGAGGGGGTTTCCTTGCTCCAGGATTCACTGTCATGAATCGGATTCTGTGTTTGGTTTGTTTGGTGGGGTTGCAGGCCCTCGCCCAGGATGACCACGCCGCCGGCCTCTTCACCGAGGCCCGCCAGCTCCCCCTCGTCAGCCAGTCCCTCCACGTCGAAGTCCACGGCGCCGACGCCGAGCTCCTCCTCACCCAGGTATTTCTCAACGACGGCCCCGAGCTCTCCCAGGCCGACTACCAGCTCCATCTCCCCGAGGGCGCTACCCTCGTCGGCTTCGGCTTCTGGCAGGGCGAGCGCTTCCTCCAGGCCTCCCTCCAACAGAAGGAACAGGCCGAGGCCGCCCACGCCCAGGCCGCCAGCGAGGGCCGCGCCACCGCCCTCCTCAAGAGCGACGCCGGCATCCAGCGCTTCTCCGTCTACCCCGTCCCCGCCGGCTCCCTCCAGCGCGTGGAGACCACCCTCCGCCTTCCCGTCGTCCGAGAGATGGGACGCAGCCAGCTCGCCCTCGCCGTGGACCGCTTCCTCGGCCAGGGCCGCGCCGAGGCCACCGTGCTCGTCGACCTGAACACCTCCGAGCCTCTCTCCGACG
>QKJM01000603.1 GCA_003249315.1 Archangium sp. | reverse complement strand
AAGATGATGCACGGAGCCTTCTGCCGCGCCTGGTTGAACAGGTCCCTCACCCACGCGGCGCCGATGCCCACGAACATCTCCACGAACTCGGAGCCGCTCATGCTGAAGAAGGGGACACCGGCCTCCCCCGCCACGGCCCGCGACAGCATCGTCTTGCCCGTGCCCGGAGGACCCACCAGCAGAATCCCCTTGGGCACCTGGCCCCCCATCCGGGTGAATCGCTCCGGCGACCGCAGGAACTCGATCACCTCCTGCAGATCCGCCTTCGCCTCCTCCACCCCCGCCACGTCGGAGAAGCGCACGGAGATGTCCTTCTCCACGTACACCTTCGCCTTGCTGCGCCCCACCGACAGGTAGCCCCCACCCGCGCCCGCTCCCCCGGACTGCATCCTCATCAACACGAGGAACAACCCCAGCGGCACCAGCAACAGCCCCATCTGCACCCAGGGGTTGCTCGGGATGATCCCCCGCACCTCCACCTTCCGCGCGTACAGCTCGCGCATCAGGTCCGGATCCTCCACCCGGATGACGGAGAACCCCTCCGGCTCTCCCCCCTCTTTCGCCGGAACCAGCTTCCCCGTCAGGCGCTCCTGAGAGACGGTCACCTCCTGCACCCGCCCCGCCTCCAGCGCTTCTCTGAAGTCGGTGTACGAGAAGGTGGTGTGCCCCGACTGGTCCACCATCTGGAAGACCAGCATCAACAGTGCCACGAACAGCAGGACGTGCCACCATCGGGTGCGCACCAGAGGGGATTCGGGGTTCGTCATCTGACCTGATTAACAGCAAACCCCATTACCGTCCCGGGAAGCCGCCTAGAAGCGCTCGATCTGGAAGTCGTCGTCCGCGGGCGGAGCAGCGGGTGCCGGCGCCGGACGGGCCGCGACGGCTGGCATGCCCGGACGGGAGACAGGCGCCGGAGGAGCTGCTCCGGGACGCGCCATGCCCGGCGCCGGAGGAGCTGCTCCCGGACGCGCCATGCCGGGCGCCGGCATCCCCGGCCGGGCCGCCGCGGGCTGCTGGGCGTAGGCGGGCCTCGAGGGCGCCGCCGGCGCCGGAGCGGAGTTGCCCGCATCGAAGTTGTCCCACTTCGAGTCCGAGGTGCCGCTGATGCCGGAGAAGCGCAGCGCGAAGTCGTCCGGGTTGGTGGCCTGCCGGTGTGCCTCCTCGTACGTCACCAGGTTCTGGCGCACCAACGACATGAGCGACTGATCGAAGGTCTGCATCCCATAGGTGTCGAAGCCCTGGGAGATGGCGTCCGGAATCTCCTTCGTCCGATCCTTGTCCTCGATGAGCTCCTTCACGCGCGCGGTGGCCCGCAGCACCTCCACCGCCGCCACGCGGCCCTTGCCGTCCGCGCGCGGAATCAGCCGCTGGCTCACCACCGCCTTGAGCACGCTCGCCAACTGGATGCGCACCTGCTTCTGCTGGTACGGCGGGAACGCCGAGACGATGCGGTTGACGGTCTCCGTGGCGTCCAGCGTGTGCAGCGTGGACATCACCAGGTGGCCCGTCTCCGCCGCGGCCAGCGCCGTTTCGATCGTCTCGTGGTCTCGCATCTCGCCCACGAGGATGACGTCCGGATCCTGCCGCAGCGCGCTCTTGAGCGCCTGGGCGAAGGACATCGTGTCCACCCCCACCTCACGCTGATTCACGATGGACCGCTTGTCCCGGATGAGGAACTCGATCGGGTCCTCGATCGTCATGATGTGGTTGGTCTCGGTGGAGTTGATGTGATCGATCATCGCCGCGAGCGTGGTGGACTTGCCCGAGCCCGTGGTGCCCGTGACGAGGATGAGACCGCGCTCGTCCAGGCAGATCTTCTCCAGGATGGGCGGGAGCATCAGCTCCTTGATGCTCATCACCTTGAAGGGGATGACACGCAGCACCGCGCCCACCGTGCCGCGCTGCTGGAAGACGTTGACGCGGAAGCGCCCCAGCCCGGGCACGCCGTAGGCCAGGTCCACCTCGTTGCTCTGCTTGAACTTCTCCTTCTGGAACTCGTTCATGATGCCGAAGACCATGCGCGCCACCTCCTCCGGAGGCTGGCGCTTGCCGTCCTTGAGTGGCACCAACGAGCCGTCGACGCGGAACATGGGCGGCAGACCCGCCTTCAGATGGATGTCCGAGGCACCGCCTCGAAGGGCAATCTGCAGAATCTCGTTGAGTTCCATGTGTAACGCCGGATGGTAGCACGAGGACCCGCTCCGGCCAGGGGCCCAAACCGGAGCCCCGCAAAGCAGACGGCGGAGACCCCGGAAGGGATCTCCGCCGCACTGGACTCCAGCGATGCCGCGGTCGCGGACTAGCGCTTGGAGAACTGGAACCGGCGACGCGCGCCCGGCTGACCGTACTTCTTGCGCTCGACGGCGCGGGCATCACGGGTGAGGAAGCCGGCCTTCTTCAGCGCCGGACGGAAGTCCGGGTTGTAGTTGCACAGCGCCCGGGCGATGCCGTGGCGGATGGCGCCGGCCTGGCCGCTGAGGCCACCTCCGCGCACATTCACCTCCACGTCCATCTTCCCCTTCTGCTCGAGGATGTCCAGGGGCTGGTTGAGGATCATCTTCGAGGTCTCGCGACCAAAGTACACGTTGATGTCGCGACCGTTGATCGTCACCACGCCGGTGCCCGGGCGGATCCACACGCGAGCGGTGGCCTCCTTGCGGCGGCCGGTGCCATAGAAACCCTTCTCGGTGGCGGTAGCCATGTCGTCTCTTCTCTAAAGGTGCGGAAAGTGTGGAAGAAAGGAGTCCTTACGCCTCGACCTCGTACGCGCTCGGCTTCTGAGCAGCGTGCGGGTGCGACTCACCGGCGTACACCTTGAGCTTGGTCATCATCTGACGGCCCAGGGCGTTGCGCGGCAGCATGCGGCGCACGGCGTTGATGACGATGTCCTCGGGGTGCCGCTGACGCAGCTTCTCGAGGTTGGTGATCTTCATCGAGCCCGGCAGGCCGGCCACGGCATACCGGTAGTACATCTTCTGCTGCTCCTTCTTCCCCGTCACCTTCACATGATCCGCGTTGATGACGATGACGTGGTCCCCCGTGTCGATGGACGGGGTGTACATGGCCTTGTGCTTACCCTTGAGGAGGGTGGCGATCTGGCTGGCCGCGCGACCAAGCACCTTGCCCTTCACGTCGATGACGTGCCACTGGCGCTTGATGTCCGCCGGCTTCGCGCTGTACGTCTTCTGCGACATTGTGAACTCCAAAGAATCTGGACGGCGCCCGGGGCGCCCGTAACCAAACCAACCGCGAGTCCACCCAGCGAACGTCCAGGGTGGCCCGGAAAGGCCGACCGTCTTAGAGGGGGGCGAGGGGCAAGTCAAGGTCACACTGCTATCGGCGTGTCCCTCCCGTCGTCCCACCGGGGGGCGCGCCGGCCGGGGCCCCAGGGGCTGTGCCCGCTCCCCCTCCCGCCCCCTGGGCCTTCAGGCGTTCCTTGAGGTTCGAGAAGAAATTCTTCTCCTTCTCAGTAGGAGGACCCTTGGGAGGGGCGTCCAGGTCCAGCTTCTCCACCAGCGCCTCGGGGATGTCGTCCAGGAAGCGCGAGGGGGTGCGCGGCACCTCCTTGCCCCGCTTCACCCGGGTGGCGGCCCGCGTCAGGTAGAGGATCTCCTTCGCCCGGGTG
>QKJM01000540.1 GCA_003249315.1 Archangium sp. | reverse complement strand
CAAGGGACGTGGCCCCATCCAGCTCACGGGCCGGTACAACTACCGCACCGCGGGCCGGGCGCTGGGCGTGGACCTGGAGAACGCCCCCGAGCGGGCCGCGGACGTGGACGTGGGCTTCCGGGTGGCCGCATGGTACTGGCACAGCCGCGGCCTCAACGAGCTGGCGGACGCGGGAAACTTCCGGGAAATCACCCGCCGCATCAACGGCGGCTACAACGGGCTGCCTCAGCGCGAGGCGTATCACCGGCGCGCCCTCGCGGTCCTCGCCCATTAGGGCGGAGGTAACCGAAGAATAATGCAGTCCTCGCATTGAATCCCCTGCCTCATCTATCGTCTGAGCCCAGGTCGGTCCTGCAACTGAGAGGGTGCATTCATGCGCAAGCTCGCATCGGTGTTCGTAGTGCTGTTTCTGCTCAATGCGCCTATCGGTTGCGTCCTGCACGCAGTCGCGCCTCCTCTCCCCGGTGCGGAGGGGCAATCCACGCCGGAGCCGCCGCCAGGAACGGTCGCGGTGGACGTCGTCTCCGACAACGAGGCTCAGGTCTGGACCGTCTACACCGGGAATCAAGAGGTCTGCACCACCCCGTGTTCCGGCTGGTTCAACGCGGGGGAGCGGCTGACCCTGAAGTCGCGTAACGGGGATTTCCTCTACGTCCCGGGGCTCGGGAGAGAGGCGGCGGAGGCGCGCCACGCGCTCCTGATCGCCGAGGGCACCAACAAGGCGAAAAAGGTGAATGGGATCGTCTTCACCACCTTCGGAGGGATGGGGGTGGTGACGGCGATCACCCTCACCGCGGTCGGGTGCAGCAACCTGGAGAGGCGCGCCGGGGTCTGTAGCGCGGGGCTGATCACGGGAGCGGCCTCGGTTCCGGTGACTGCCTTCGCGCTCTGGCTGCTCATCGACTCGGGGCCCAAGGCGCACGTCCTCCCGGTGTTCAAGGCCAAAACCGCGTCGGGCCAACCTCCGTTGAGCTTCGCGGTGACGCCGAACGGAGTCATCGGGACGTTCTGACTGAAGAGTGGGACTCCGCGAAACCGGGGCAAGCCCAAGCTACTGGCGCTCCCCGGCGGACAGGCCACTCATCAGGGCAATGGTGCGGCGGTAGTGGTGCGCGAGCCCACCTCCCCCGGCGTCGTGGCGGCGATGCGGCGCCCTTCGGGGGAGGTAGGCATCAATCCAGCTCTCGCAGGTTGTCGAAGCGGTTCCGGTCGACCCGGGTGATGTAGGGGTCGACCGCGACGACCGCCGGCTGCGCGTCGACAACTACCGAAAGTTCGTTGATGCCGCTCCGCAGCTCATGGGGCAGCAGGTACAGGACATGCCCTGCCCCTGCTGCCTGATCGGGATGCGCGCTGAAGATGCCAACCTGGATGTTCTCGTTCAGCTCCACCGGCGACTCGTTCCCGCTGCCGTCGGCCTGACTCCTCGCCACGGCGATCCGCAACTTCACTTCGTACTTCCCGCCCTGAAGCGGAGTGACGGCCGCTGACTCGATCTTCAGATCGTAGAGGGTGAGCTCCTCGAGCCAATCCTCGAGGAGCTGGTGGTGCTCCGTGGGCGCAACCGCATAGAGCCGCGCGAGCAGGTCGCGGGTGGTCGCAGCTCCACCCGGGCCGCCCTCCGCGCGCAGGAGCTCGCGCAGGGCGCGATTCACCTGCTCCTCGCCGAGGAGGTCCTTCAGGGCATACATCACGACGGCGCCCTTGCCGTAGTAGATGTACGGCTGGCTCTCCACCCTGGAAAGAGGCAGCTCCTCCCCCTCCTCGTTCGAGCGGCCCGAGAGATAGCGGTCGAGCTCGAAGGAGAGAAAGCGGCGGACGTCCTCCCGGCCGTACAGCTCCTCCATCACCAGCAGCTCCGAGTACTTCGTCAACGATTCCACGAGGGCCGAGGCTCCCGCCCCGCTGGCCGGAGCGAGCTGGAGCCCCCACCATTGGTGGGCGACCTCGTGAGCGATCCTCCTCGCGACGAGGTCGAGCCGCCTCGGGTCCGTCGAGTCGGTGAGGAAGCCGCGATCCTCCGTGAAGAGGATGAGGCTCGGCGTCGCGAAGGCCCCGAACCTCCAGTACGAGGGAACCTCGGCGACTCGCAGCTCGCGGTGCGGATAGGGCCCGAAGTGCTTCTCCAGGGTGTCGAGCGACGCAGCGGCGGTTCGCAACATCCGCTCGACGTTGTAACGATGTCCCGGGTGGGAATAGACCTCGATGGTGACGTCCCGGTGCCGCAGCCGCGAGACCTCGTACCGCGCTGACGCGAACGCGAAGACATTGGTTATCGGAGCCCAGGACCGGAAGTGGAAGTAGCGCCGGCCATCCTTCTCCCACTGGCGCTCCAACCGCCCGGGTGCAACAGCCACCTGGTCCGCGGACGTCGACACCGTCGCATCGAAGTCCACCCACGCCAGCACCTCGGGCTCCTCTCCATGAGGAGCATCCTCGTGGAGCGCTCCCTCCGGCAGCCCGTGCTTCCGACGCTCACGTGGCGCCAGGAGCTCGTAGCTCTTGCGATAGCCGAGGCTCGGGAAGTGGCGAGGGCCCAGGATGAACGAGCCGTTTCCGACGACGGAGGTGTCCGGCGCGTCGTTGACGAAGCCCGGGTTCGAGAGCTCGAGCGCGAAGTGGAGCTCCGTCCGTTCATTCGGGGCGAGTGGCGTGTTCAACTCGACCCAGTACATTCCGAACCGTTCGTCCCGTGAGGCGACCTTCGCCCCGGGAATGGAGAGTTCGACTCCGCGGGCCCGGCGATTGACGGAGACGAGCACCTTGTGAATGTCCGTCTTCGTCTCGTTGACGAGCTGATAGCGGCCGGACACGCGATGGCGCCGCTCCTCCGGGAACAGCTCGACGTCCGTAGTGACCGAGGTGATCGTCGGCTGCAGCAACTGCGCGAACGGCTTGTAGGTCTTCTCGTAGTCCGCCTTCCAGTCGAGCAGTTCCCCGGTGGACATGCGGTCATTCACCCCGTCGGTGTTGTAGAGAATCCAGCCACCGGTGGCGACCCATATGGCGAGCAGCACGGCGGTGATGGGGCGATATGAGCGGGCCTGAGCACCAGACAGAGACCGGAACCGCTCCGCGAGCGTCGAGCCCGCGCCTCTTCTCCAGAGCGCCGAGGCACCGGCTCCCAGGAGCAGACTGAGCGCTCCCCAATGGAGCATGAACCAGTGGAACGGAGTGGCGAGCTGACCGAAGCCGTTCATGTCGGAGTACGGCACGGCCGGCGCACTGGCGAACCGCCAGAGATGGTGCTCGAGACCGAGTGCCCCGCCGCGCAGCTTCATGAGCCCGACGAGGAGGACGAGCAACATTCCGACGTACTTGCCGGGGCTCAGCGTGTGCAGGAAGACAGCCGCGGCGGCGAACAGGAGGAGCGGGACTCCCTCGAAGTAGAACAGAGCCAGGTAGAGTTCCGGCTCGAACTTCCAGTAACCGTGCGCCACCTGCACGCCCAGGCCGACGAAGACACCAGAGGCGACGAGGCCGAGGACCAACACCGCGAGCGCCGTCCACTTGGAGGCGACGAAAACCATGCTGGAAACAGGCATGGCCGCGAGCGTGTCGGCGAATCGGAAGCGACGCTCGCGCCAGACGAGCTCCGTGCTGTAGTAGACAAGCACGACCATGCCCATGAGAGAGAGGGGCTGGCG
>QKJM01000336.1 GCA_003249315.1 Archangium sp. | reverse complement strand
CGACCTGGAGAAGAAGATCGGCGACTTCGGCGTCCGGGCGCGCGGCGACAAGCTGACGCTCGCGGAGCTGCAGGGCGGCACCTTCACCATCTCCAACGGTGGCATCTTCGGCTCGATGCTCTCCACCCCCATCCTCAACCCGCCGCAGACGGGCATCCTCGGCATGCACAACATCGTCGAGCGCGCGGTGGTGAGGAACGGGCAGATCGTCATCCGGCCGATCATGTACCTGGCCCTCTCCTACGACCACCGGCTGGTGGACGGCCGCGAGGCGGTGCAGTTCCTCGTCCGTGTCAAGGAGTGCATCGAGGAGCCCACCCGGCTTCTGCTCGATGTCTAACACCCGCTAGCCGACCAAAAGCGGGAAAACAGGGCAGGCGTCTGGACAGCCATACGCCTGCACGCCTACCCTTCCTGCGTCTCCGAAATTCGGGGACGGCAAGACGCGCTGGCCTCCAAGGCTGGTGCTTGGACAAGGAAGCACAATGGCAACTGGTACCGTGAAGTGGTTCAACGACGCGAAGGGCTTCGGATTCATCGTCCAGGACGAGGGTGGTGAGGACGTCTTCTGCCACCACACCGCCATTTCGATGGACGGGTTCAGGACCCTCGCCGAGGGGCAGAAGGTCGAGTTCGATGTGACCCGCGGCCCCAAGGGCCTCCAGGCGCAGAACGTGCGCCCGGTGTAACACCGCCCCGAGCCACTCTGGCCAGGGAAGAAGGTCCGGCACCCTTGGGGGGAAGCCGGACCTTTGTCTATGCGGGCGAACGCTACTTCAGGTGCTGCCGGAAGAAGTCCACCACACGCTCCTGCTGGCGCTGGGAGACGAGCGGATCCGGCACCATGTGGGTGAGTCCACTGAGAGGAAGCAGCTCGTGCCGTTTGCCGGCGCGGAAGAGGGCGTCGGAGAGCTTGAGGGTGTGGAAGAAGTAGACGTTGTCGTCCGCGGTGCCGTGGATGAGCAGCAGCGGAGGAAGCTGGCGGCTCTCGTCCCGGGCGTAGGTGAGCAGGGAGCTGCGCTCGTAGGCCTGGGGCTGCTGCTCGGGCAGGCCGAGGTAGCGCTCGGTGTAGTGGGTGTCGTAGTCGAGCCAGTCCACCACCGGAGCGCCGGAGACGGCGGCCTTGAAGACGTCCGGGCGCTTGAGGACGGCGAGCGCGGCCATGTAGCCACCGAAGCTCCACCCCTGGATTCCCACGCGCCGCGAGTCCACCTCGGGCACCTCGGCGGCGAGCGCCCGCACCCCGGCCACCTGGTCCTCGAGCGTCACGCCGGAGAAGTCCAGATGCACGGCGCGCTCCCACTTCGCGTCCCGCAGCGGGGTGCCACGACCGTCGAAGCGGGCCACGAGGAAGCCCTGATCCGCCAGCCACTGCTCCAGCAGGTAGGTGGCCATGGACTTATGCACCACCGTGGTGGTGGGGCCCGCGTACACGTAGACGATGGTGGGCAGCTTCACCCCGGGCTTCGCGTCACGCGGGCGCACCAGCGAGGAGTGGAAGCCCCGCTCTCCCACCTGGCGGAACTCCACCCGAGGCGTGAAGGGGGGCTCCTCCGCCACTGAGGGCAGCTCGCCCACGCGGGTGCCGTCCGCGCGCACCACCCACGTGCGCGGCATGGTGGTGGGGCTCTGGTGGGAGAGGACGAAGAGCTGGCCGGACCTGGAGACACCGCCCATCTCCACCGCGGGGCCGGTGGTGCCGGGGCGGACGGGCTCCGGGGCGCCGCCCTCCTTCACCCGCCAGAGGTAGCTCTCGGTGGGGTTGGGGCCGCCGACGAAGTAGAGGGTGCGCTCCTCCTCCACGTAGCGGGCCAGGTGGCGGAAGCCGGCCTCGGGCTTCACCAGCGAGCGCGCGAGGGTGCCGTCCGCCTGGCGCAGCTCCACCTCGGGGCCACCGTTGCGCTCGGTGTACCAGAGGAAGCCACTGCCATCCTCCAGCCACAGGGGGAAGGTCTGCTCCAGGTTGAGCCAGGCCGCATCCTTCTCGGTGAGCAGCTCGCGCGTCTTCCCGGTGGCCGCGTCCACCGCGAGCAGCTTCTGCTCCGTCTGCGTGCGGTTCTGCACCAGCACGGTGAGAGGGCCCTTCTTCGGCCACCTCACCGTGGCGAGGTACGGGTACTTCTCCGCGTCCCAGGCCACCCAGGTCGTCTTCCCTCCGGTGACGGGGATGATGCCCAGGCGCACCTTCGCGTTGGCCTTGCCCGGGCGCGGGTAGGAGTACGTCTCCGCGCCGCGCTCGGGGTGCATCACGTCCACGATGGACAGCTTCTCCACCCCGGAGGTGTCGACCTCGGTATAGGCGAGGTGCTTCGCGTCCGGGCTCCACCACCAGCCGGAGTAGCGGCTCATCTCTTCCTGGGCGACGAACTCGGCCAGGCCGTGGGCCTTCTCCTCGGTGCCTCCCCTCGTGACGCGGCGCTCCTTGTTGGCGCCGAGCACCACCCGGAAGACGTCGTGCCCGCGCACGTAGGCCACCTGCTTCCCGTCCGGGGAGAAGCGAGGATCCACCACTCCCGGCCCCGTCTGCAGCTCCGTCACCTTCCCGGAGGAGCGCTCGACGACGTACAGCTTGCCGGAGAGGGGGACGAGGATGCGCTCACCGTTCTCGGAGAGCTGGTAGGAGGTGAAACCACGGGCGGAGACGCGCATGCGCTCGCGGCGGGCCTTCTCCTCGGGGGTGAGCTGCTCCTCGGCCCCCTGGAGGAGGACCTCGGGGGTGAGCAGTTCCTTCGTCTCTCCGGTGGCGACGTCGAAGGCGAAGAGCGTCTGGATGGGAGCACGGGGCTGGCCGCGCAGGAAGAGGACCGTCTTCTCATCGGGGGTGATGCGGGCGTTGACGGGCCGGCCGCTCATGAAGCGGCGCGTCTCCGAGTAGTCGCGCAGGAAGGAGTCTTGCAGTGCGGACATGGGTGTAGTGGGCGTGGGTTGCTGGGCGAGAACGGGGGCGCTCACGAGGCAGAGGAGCGCGGCGAGCGGAATGCGCATGTGAAAAAGGCGCCCGGGGAACGGGCGAACCCTCCTTTTCGGGCGGAAGAGACGCGCACAGCCTACACTCCGGCCGAGCGCGGCCGGGGAAGCGTCGCGCGGGAATGGTTATTCCCGGAGAGTGAAGATTCCCCACGGCCTCCGCCGACGGAACCCCCCTGCCCCCCTCCCCTAAAAGGGAGCGGCGAGGAAGGCACTCGCGGTTGTCGGATGGGCATCCGGGCAGGCTCGGATGTACGCTCCCGTCCTGCCCCCCACTGGCTCTCTTCCACCGGCTTCTGGAGAATGCCCGCGTCCCATGATGACCAGCCCCGATCAGCGGACGACCACCGCCAGCCTCACCCGTCGCACCATCCTCATCGTCATGGCGTGGATCTCCCCGGCTGCGCCCGTCGCGGGCTACCTCGTCGCGCTGGCGCTCGGGCTGGATACCCCTCACATCCTCTGGGCCCTGACCTACCTCTTCCCGCCCGTCTTCCTGGTGGCGGGCATCCTCCTGCCCTGGACCGGAGTCACCCTCCTGCTCCGCAGGGAATTCCCGAGCCGCCCCGGCGAGTTGCCGCGCGAGCGCCTCGTGCGCCTGCAGAAGCTGCCCTGGAAGCTCGCGGCCCTCGGGGCCCAGGCGCCCTACTTCCTCGGCGGCCTCCTCTTCACCTTTCCGCTGCTCCTCCG
>QKJM01000819.1 GCA_003249315.1 Archangium sp. | reverse complement strand
GGGGGGGTGGGATGAAAGGTGGGAAGGGCGTCGGGAATCCGCAATACGCCGTGGCTTGTTCTGGACATTGAAGCATCCAGCCGGGCAGGCCGTGGTTATGCCCGTACGGATAGCATGTACCTCCAAGCTCCCGGAATCATTGAGGTTCTGGATGTGCTCTGTCCGGCGCGAACGGCTGGCGGTGTACGGAGCTTGCTTGCATCGGGGCGCTTCCGTCCCAAGTTTTCGGGCAAGGGGCACCCTCGCGAGGAAGGGGAGAACGTAGGAGGAGACGCGATATGCAGCAGGACAAGGACAACAAGGGCAGCATGACGGTGGCCGAGGCGGGACGAAAGGGCGGAGAGACCGTCCGCAACGAGCGCGGCCGCGAGTTCTACGAGACCATTGGCCGGAAGGGCGGCGCGACGGTGAAGGCCGAGCGCGGTCGTTCCTTCTACGAGGAGATCGGCCGCAAGGGCGGCGAGACGGTGAAGGCCGAGCGTGGCGCCAAGTTCTACGAGGAGATCGGCAAGAAGGGCGGCGATCGGGTGAAGGCGACCCGCGGCCCCAACTTCTACGAGGAGATCGGCCGCAAGGGCGGTCAGAAGGTGAAGAAGCTGATCGAGGAGGGCAAGCGTGCGGCCCGGGCCGCCATGGAGAAGCAGCAGCAGGAGGCTCAGTCCGAGGCGTCTTCTCCAGCGGCACCTCCCTCGGAAGAGGGTCCGAGCCGCACCGAGTAGCGTGACGGAGGGGCCGCGAACCGAGTAGACACGGGGCGTGTACCTCTTCATCGCGTTCCTCGACCATGCGGACCAGCCCGAGAGGGCCATCCGGCGGCTTCGGGAGTTTGGCATCCCGGAGCCGCTGGTCGTCCGTGCCCGTAGTGCCGCCGCCACCCTCTCCGCCGAGGTGCCCGTCTTCGCCGGGCTGCGCAGCCTCGCCCTCGGAGCGGATGAGGATCGGCTCATCCTGGTGAGCCTCCTGCCCCCCTTCCCGGAGGAGGAGGTGGAGCGGCTCGTCCAACGTGTCCAGTTGGAGATGGATGCGGACGATCCGCCGATGGGTCGGCTGGTCGCCCTTCCGGTGATCGGCGCGCCCACGCATCGCCGAGAGTGACGACGAACCGGGAGCGGTGTAAGCAGCTCTTTCATGCAGGCGCTGCTCGTCTTCCTCGCCATCGCGGCGCTCTCGCTGCTGGCCTCGAACCGGACGCTGATGGATCCCGGCCGATTTCCGGCCGTGGCCCAGTTGGCGGCCAGTGGCCTGTTGTTCCTCGCGTTTGGCGCGTTGCTGGGGCCGAGCCAGCTCGGGGCCCTCTCGGCGGGAGATCTGACGGCCATGAGGCCGGTGCTCGCCCTGGGCCTGGGGGTGGTGGGGCTGCTGTTGGGGCTGAACCTGGAGCCTCGTCTGCTCCGGTTGCTGCCGCGCCCGGTGTTCGTGGCGGCGCTGGCGCATGCGGGGACGGCCTTCCTGTGGGTGGCGGTGCCACTGCTGGGGCCGCTGCTCTTCACCCTGGGCCTGCGTCCCGGAGAGGCGGTGGGGGCGGCGGCGCTGCTGGGGGCGGCGGCCAGCCTCTCGTCGGGCCACTTCGCGGTGCTGGGCTACCGCAGCGGGAAGATGGAGCGGGTGCATGGACTGAGCGTGGCGCTGCTCACCATGCTGGATGATGCGGTGGGCCTGGGGGTGCTGGTGCTGGCGCTCGTCTTCGGAGCGGCGACCACCCCCTGGGAGGGCATGGGGCTGGTGGCGCTGGCCCTGCTGCTGGGCGTGGCGTGCGGCGTCCTCATCTTCTTCCTCATCCACGGGCTGAGCAGCAACAGCGGCGAGCTGATGGCGGTGCTGCTGGGTGGGGTGGCGCTGGTATCGGGAGCGGCGGCGTACCTGCGCCTGTCGACGCTGCTGGCGGGGGTGGCCTGCGGGGCCACGCTCGCGCTGGTGGGTGGGCAGGCGGTGCAGCAGGTGGCGCGCATGCTGGGGCGCTTCGAACGGCCCTCCTACCTGCTGCTGCTGTTCCTGGTGGGGGCCCACATCCACGCGAGGGACGTGCTGGCCTGGGCGCTGCTGCCGGCCTACCTGGGCCTGCGCTTCCTGGGCAAGGTAGTCGGGGGCACGCTCGCGCAGCGGATCGCCGGGGGGACGTTGGAGCTCCCGCAGAGGCTCGGCTATGGGCTGATCGCCCAGGGCGGCCTGGCGCTGTGCCTGGTGGCCGAGTACCTCATGCTGGTGCCGGGCACGCAGTCCCAGCGCATCTTCGACGTGGTGGTGGGAGCGTCCTTCATCAACGAGCTGCTGGCGAACCGTGCCTTCCGCCACATGCTGGCGAAGCCGAAGGCTCCCCGGGAGAGCACGTCATGATGGGAGCCGTCCTCCGGCTGCTCTTCCTGGTGGTGGTGCTGGCGGGCATCGGCCGGGCGCAGCTCTGGCGCGTGGATGCCGGTACGTCGGTGATGCTGGCGGCGGGGGGACTGCTGCTGTGCGGGTTGTTCGCCGGCAAGGTGGCCATCGGCGTGGGGCTGCCGCGCCTCACCGGCTACCTGCTGGCGGGAGTGGCGGTGGGCCCGTACGCGCTGGGATTCATCCCCGGAGCCGGGGTGAGCGGACTGGAGCTGGTGAAGGGGCTGGCGCTGGGGTTGATCGCCCTGGTTGCGGGCACGGAGCTGCACCTGGGCCTCATCCGTCGGGTGGGGACGAAGGTCGCGGTGCTGTGCGTGCTGGTGTGCGGGGTGACGTTCGTGGCGTGCGTGGGGGCGCTGGTCGCCCTCAAGGCCTGGGTGCCCTTCCTGGAGCCGATGACGTGGCCGCAGGCGCTGGCAGTGGCCTCGCTGGTGGGCTCGGTAGCGGTGTCGTTCTCGCCCACCGTCACCATCGCCATCGTCCAGGAGACGCACGCCAAGGGCCAGTTCACCGAGTTCCTCATGGCCCTGGTGATCATCGGCGACCTGGTCGTCATGGTGGCCTTCGCGGTGGCGGTGGGAGTGACGCGGGCCAACTTCGGCGGCGGAATGGACGTGGGCGAGCTGCTGGGCGGGGTGGGGTGGGAGCTGTTCGGCTCGGTGGCGGTGGGAGCGCTGCTGGCCGTGGTGATGCTCATCTACATGCGGCGGGTGCAGAAGGAGCTGCCCCTCTTCCTGGTGGCGCTCAGCTTCGCCTCGGCGGAGGCGGGAGGGCGGCTGCACCTCTCGCCGCTGATCGTGGCGCTGACGGCCGGGGCGCTGATCGTCAACCTGGACGAGCGCGAGGGCACCCGCATCCACCACGCCATCCAGCGCGCGGAGCTGCCGGTGTTCGCGCTCTTCTTCGCCGCGGCGGGCGCCGGGCTGAAGCTGGACGCGCTGCTCGAGGTGGGGCCCATGGCCCTGCTGCTCACCGCGCTGCGCACCGTGGCGGTGTGGTATTCGTGCCGCCGTTTCTCGCCGCCGGGGGAGGAACGGCTGCAGCGGTACCTGTGGATGGGTCTCATCTCCCAGGCGGGAGTGTCCTTCGGACTGGCGGCGCTGATCTCCCGCTCGTTCCCGGACTTCGGCGCGCAGGTGGAGGTGCTGATCATCGCGATGATTACGTTGAACCAGCTCGTGGGGCCCATCCTCACCCGGCGCGCGCTCGAGCGCAGCGGGGAGGTCCGCACCGAAGAAGAAGAGGTGCCGAAGGCGGCCTGAGGAAAGAGAGAGAGACGCACATGGCAGCACCGATTCTC
>QKJM01000826.1 GCA_003249315.1 Archangium sp. | reverse complement strand
CTCAGCGGCGGCGGGCGAGGGCTGGACAGCGCGGCGCTCGAGCCGGCGTGCGAGCTGGCCGCGCAGGGGCTGTGGCCGGATCTGGTCATCCTGGTGGACGTGGAGCCGGACCTCGCGCGGCTGCGAAAGCGGCTGGGCAAGGCCAAGGGGGAGCGCGGCGGCTCGGAGGGGGAAGGCAGCCGCAAGGGGCTGGCCGGAGCGGGCCTGGCGGTGAGGATGCGCGAGTCCTTCCGGTCCATGGCGCAAAAGGATCCCTCCCGCTGGCTCATCATCGAGAACGAGGATCAGCCGCTGCATGTGCTGGAGCAGCGGATCCTGGACGCGGTGGTGGAGCGGCTGGAGGGTCGGCGGCCCGCGGCGCAGCACCATGCGTCGACGAAGCTCGCTCGGAGGGGCGTGCCGCGGACGGTGGACGACGTGGAGGAGCACTTCTTCCGCGCGCTGGACGGGCTGGAGGTACACGAGCCCGCGCTGGCGGTGTGGATGCTGGGAGGAATACCCGGCTTCTCCGCGCACCAGCGGCGCCTGGGATTCGTCGAGCGCTACCCGGGCCTCACGGTGCGCAGCCTGTCCGGACTGGACGACGAGCCGGCCTGGGCGCTGCGCGAGCTGCTGGTGGAGGTGGTGCCCCAGGACGTGGCCGCGAGCCTGGGCACCCAGCCGGGGCCACAGGCGATGTCCCTGCGCGAGCGCCTCTACGCGCATGCCCCCGTGGGGGTGCTCTCCGGACTCAAGCGCAACGGCTCACCCCGGGCCTGGGCCCTGCGCGAACAGGCGCTGAGCGCGGGACGGCTGGTGGAGGTGCTCTCCGGACTGGCCGGGGTGGACGACGAGGCCTCCTGGACGGTGCGGGAGCTGGGCGTCCGACGCGGGCTGTACGCGGCGGTGGCGCGCAGCCTCTCCGGCGTCGCCTCCGCCCAGGCGGACGCCCTGCGCGAGATGCTGCTCGCACACGAGCGGCTGGCGGTGCTGCGCAGCATCCATGGCCTGGACACGCCCTTCGCCAGGCAGCTCCGGCTGGCGCTGGAAAACAAGGCGCCGAAGCTGGTGCTGCGCTCCCTGGCCAGGCTCACCACGGAGGAGGCCTTCGCCCTGCGCGAGCGCGGCGCGCCCCTGACGAAGGAGGCCATCGACTCGCTGGATGGGCTGGACGACGAGAGGGCGTGGCGGTTGCGGGAGGCGTATGTGACGCGCTGGCCGGCCACGGTGGTGTCCTCGCTGGAGGGGCTGCCGCTGTCGGAGCGCGCCGAGTCCCTGGTGCTGCGCGCGCTGGAGGTGTCCCACGGGCGCCTGCCCGTGCTGCGCAATGCCTGGCGACTCATCGCCACCTCCCAGGTGAGGCCCGTGGCCACCGGGCGCGCCTCGCATCCCGAGGACTCGGAGGGCGCCCCGCAACCGGGGTTCTGAGGGGAAAGGAAGAGGGCCATGGACTCGAGCATCTCGGAGTTCCTCGGAGGACTGACGGCGGAGTTCTCCCCTCGCGACGCGAGCGTGCTGGTGCCTCGCATGCTGGCCGCGGTGCTCATCGGCACGGCGCTCGCGCTGCGGCCATGGCGCTTCCTCACCCGCAAGCCGCTGCCCCGCAAGGAGATGATCCAGGCCCAGTTGCTGCTGTGTACCGCGGCGGCCGTCATCACCGCCGTCATCGGCGACAGCATGGCCAAGGCCTTCGGGCTGGTGGGCCTGGGGGGCTTCGTCCGCTTCCGCTCGGGCCTGAAGGATCCGCGCGACGCGGCCATCCTCTTCCTGATGATCGGCCTGGGCATGGCGTGCGGACACGGCAGCCTGGGGCTGGCCGGGGTGGGAGCCCTCTTCGTCGCCATGCTCCTGCTGGTGCTGGACTTCTTCCAGGATGACTCGGAGAGCACCGGGCCCGGGCAGCGGATGCTGGTGTCCGCGCAGGCGGATGACCTGCCGGGCGCGGAGGCATGGCTGCGGCAGGTGCTGGGCGAGCGCAACGTCGTGGTGAAGAGCTGCGCGATGGACTTCGACGCACGGCGCCTGGAGCTCGAGGTGGAGGAGCAGGAGCCGGGGATGCTCGCCATGGCGCTGAGCCGCCAGGCCGCGACTCCCCTGCGAGGACTCCGGTGGACGGAGGTTCCCCCCCGCAAGGGGGGAAAGGAGGAGCAGCCATGAAGCGCTGGGGATGGATCGCCCTGGTGGCGGTGGGGGTTTGGCTCGGAGGGTGCGGCGAGGGCGGAAGCCTGCCCACGGAGGAACAACCCACGCCCCAGACACCAGGCCCGGACGACACGGTGGACCTGCCTCCCGTGACGGGGGAGCCGTCGCCGGACGCGGGCACCCCGGCGCCAGGCGAGGAGCCACCGACTCCAACACCGAGCATGTGGCCCCTCACGACGGGCTCCACCTGGACGTACCGGATCACGGATCCGCTGCGCGGCACCTTCGAGAAGACGGTGGTGGTGAGGGGGCCGGAGCTGGTGCCGGAGACGCGCACGACGGCCACGGCGGTGCTCAGCACGCAGCCCCACCTGGAGGAGCTGTCGTGGCAGCTCGAGAAGGACGGGGTGGTGTTCCGCGTGCGCGAGGAGGACCGGAAGCAGGGCCTGATGGTGCGGATGATGCTCTGGTGGAAGGACGGGCGGTGGACCGGGACGGTGAAGTCGCTCACCCAGGAGCGCCCCGTGGAGTGGACCCATACGCTGACCGTCGCCGAGCAGACGCGCTACGGCAGCGGCGAGGTGGAGACGAAGCTGAAGACGTTCACCTGGCGGGTGGTGGCGGTGGGCGAGACGGTCACCACTCCGGCCGGCACCTTCACCAACGCCGTGAAGGTGCAGCGTGGCCGGGAGGACAAGGAAGGCCGCGAGCGCACCTACTGGCTGGTACCCGGCGTGGGCAAGGTGAAGGAAGAAGGCGAGCGGGTGGAGGAGCTGCTCCGCTACGAGGTGAAACCGCCCTGAGCCGGCGAACCTCGGAGAGGGGAGCCCGCGATGGCGGGACGGGGCCTGCCCGCCGCTCCCCAGCCGGGCATGGATGTGATGCTGAAATGAATGTCAAGAGGTGAAGGGTTCCACTCCCGCCCTACGCAACGGGCTGGAGAAACCCATGCACCGATTTCGTCCCCTGGCGCTCGGCGCTGTCGCCGCGGCGATCACCCTCTCCGCGGCCAACGCCGATGCGGCCAGCCTGACCCGAGCCCCCTACCTGCAACGGGTCGGCCCGGATACCGCCACCATCGCCTTCCGTCTGGACTCCCCCTGCGTCCCCTCCGTGCGCTACGGCACCAACGGAGCGGCCAGCCAGACGCTCGCTTCCTCGGACAACGGCAAGGTCCACGCCGTCGTCCTCACCGGCCTGACGCCGGCCACCGAGTACACCTACGAGGTGGAGGCCTGCGGCACCGGCACCGCGCCCAAGCACTTCTCCACCGCGCCCGTTCCCGGAACCCGCCGCGTCCACTTCGCCGCCACGGGTGACTTCGGTACCGGCGGCCCCGAGCAGAAGGCCGTCTTCACGTCGATGCACGCCGCTCGGCCCGAGCTCTTCATCACGCTCGGCGACAACGCCTACTCCGACGGCACCGAGCAGGAGATTCAAGACAACTTCTTCGTGCCCATGGCCGACCTGCTCGCCGAGGTCCCCGTCTACGCCAGCCTGGGCAACCACGAGTACAACACCGACGACGGCCAGCCCTTCGTCGACAACCTCTACCTGCCCACCAGCCCCACCGGCGGAGAGCGCTACTACTCCTTCGACTGGGGCCACGTTCACTTCGCCGCCCTGGACTCGAGCTGCGCCATCGGCCTGGGGGATGGCAAGCGCTGCACCCTCAAGGATCAGAAGCAGTGGTTGGAGCAGGATCTCTCCAACAGCCGGGCGGACTGGAAGATCGTCTTCTTCCACCACCCGCCCTGGAGCAGCGGCAAGCACGGCTCGCAGCTCCTGATGCGCCGCGAGTTCACCCCCATCTTCGAGCGGTACGGGGTGGACATGGTCCTCAGCGGGCATGATCACAACTACGAGCGCACCCGGCTGATGAAGGGCAACGGAGAGGCCTCGGATGGCCTCCCCTACCTCGTGGTGGGCAGCGGCGGAAAGAATCTGCGTACCTTCAAGGGCAGCCAGCCCGCCTGGTCCGTGACCCGCAACGACACGGACTTCGGCTACCTCGACGTGAAGGTGGAGGAGGGCACCCTCGACGCCCGGATGGTGACGGCCACCGGCGAGGTGCTGGACAGCTTCACCCTCACCAAGCAGCTCCCGCCGGCGCCGCAGCCCGCCACCCTCGCCCTCACCGTGGAAGGCGAGCGAGGGGTCGCTCCGCACCAGGTCCTCTTCCGCGCCACGCCGAGCCTCCCCGGCGCTTCGGTGATCTGGGACTTCGGTGACGGCCAGGCGGCGGAGGGCCTCGAGGTCCCCCACCTCTATACGCAGCCCGGCACCTATTCGGTGACGGCCACCGCCACCGCCGGCGACCAGACGGTGACCTCCACCACCACCGTGGTGGTGGAGCAGGACGATCAGACCCCGACCAGCCCCACGCCTTCGGAGCCCTCCACTGGCGAGCCGACCCCGGAGCCCCCGACCAGCCCCACGCCTTCGGAGCCCTCCACTGGCGAGCCGCCGGCCCCCGTCACCGGGGATCCCGGCCTGCCGCCGACCCTCCCGGAGCCTCCACCGGGCATGGACGGGCTGGATCCGGAAGCGATGGGTTGCTCGACGGGCGCGATGGCCACGCTCTTCCCCGCGGGCGTGCTGCTGCTCGCCGGGGCCCTGCGCCGCCGTCGGCGCTGAGCGGGTGAGAAGAGAGAGAGGTGCTTCGGAATCGGCCGGGGCACCTCTCCTCTTGTCAAGGCACGCCCGGGATGCGATGCGCCTGCTCGCGACACGCGCAGGCCCGCATGCCGGGCCCCGGAGCCTCAGTCATGAAGAAGAATCCCCGTCCGGCCCGTCGGCCCTCCCAGTCCCGCCCACCTCGTGAGCGCCGCGCCTCGTCCCGTGAGCGCCGCGCGCCGGACTCCGCGTCGGACGCCCGCCCGCTCCGCCCGCTGAGGGAGGATCTCGTCCTCCAGGCATGCCTCGAGGCCTATGGCTTCATCCGCCACGAGGGCCGCCTGGCCGATCGGGCCCTGGACTTCACCCTGCGCCACAAGCGTCACCTCTACTCCAACGAGCGCCGCGCGGTGGCCGAGCGCGTCTACGGACTGCTGCGCCGCCAGCGCACCGTGGACTTCCTCCTGGAGCACGCGCACTCCGACTTCGCGCACCTCACCACCTCCCGCCAGGACGTGCTGCGGCTGGCCACCTCCCGCATCTTCCACGGCGAGCCCACGGAGGTGGTGGCACGCACCTCGGCGCTCACCCGGGAGGACGTGGCCGCGCTGGAGGCGCTGCCCAAGGCCGCTCGCAAGTTGGAGTCCCTCCCGCCGACGAAGCGCTTCCCCATCGCCGCCTCGCTCCCGGACTTCCTCGCCGCGCGCTTCCGCGAGATGTTCGGCCAGGACGCCGAGCGCGCCACCGAGGCGATGAACGAGCGCGCTCAACTCATCGTCCGCGTCAACGGCTTCAAGGGAGACCGGGAACAGCTCCGCGCACGTCTGGCCGAGGAGGGCGTGGAGTCCTTCCCCACCCCACTCTCGCCGCTGGGACTGGTGCTGGACACGCACACCAACGCCTTCAGCATCCAGTCCTTCCGCGAGGGCTGGTTCGAGATTCAGGACGAGGGCAGCCAGCTCCTGGGCCTGCTCGTGGACGCGCCGCCCACCAAGGTGGTGGACGCCTGCGCGGGCGCGGGAGGCAAGACGCTGCAGCTCGCGGTGCAGATGAAGAACCGGGGCGAGCTGTACGCGCTGGACATCGACGAGCGCCGCATCGGCGAGCTGCGCAAGCGGGCGCGCCGGGACGGCGTACACAACGTGCGCACCCAGGTCATCCCCGCTCAGGGCGCCGAGGCGGACGAGGCGCTCGCGCCCCTGCACGGCAAGGCGGACCGGGTGCTGGTGGATGCGCCGTGCAGCGGCACGGGCACCTTCCGGCGCAAGCCGGACGCGCGCTACCGCCTCACCCCGGAAATGCTCGACGAGCACGTGGCGCGGCAGAAGACGCTCCTGGAGCGCTTCTCCCGGATGGTGAAGCCGGGTGGCCGGCTCATCTACGGCACCTGCAGCGTGCTGCGCGAGGAGAACGAGGCGGTGGTGGAGGACTTCCTCGCGAAGCACCCGGACTTCTCGGTGCGGCCGGTGACGGAGGAGCTGGGACCGGAGCTGGGCGCGAAGGTGAGCCAGGGCCCCTTCCTGCGACTCGCACCGCACCTGCACGGCACGGATGGCTTCTTCGGCGCCATCCTGGTGCGCGCGAAGTGAGGCGGGGAGCCCTCCCCACCCGCGCCCGGAGCGTCTACCTCTACATCGTCGGGCGGTACCCGGAAACGGACGCCGCGCGCTCCGCTCGGTCGCGCCTTTCGACCACCTCCTGACACCCGCCATTGCCGCGGCGCGGCTCCGTGCGCACTCCCTCCGCATGCGCCGCGCACACCAGTTCCTCCTCGTCCTCGGGCTCGCCGGCCCGCTCGCCGCCTGCGATGGTGGGGTGCGGGTGGAGCGACGGGGCAACCCTTGTGAAGACGAGAGAGTCACACTGCGAGTGGAAGTGGTGGACTCAGGGAACGTTCCGGTGCCGGGCGCCACCGTCACCGCCACCCACCTGGAGACGGGGTACACCATCACCGGCACCACGGGAGAGCGAGGCGTCACCACCTCGGTCTCCGTGGACAGGAGCCTCGGCGCGGGCCGCATGCGAGTGGTAGCCAACCTCGGCCCCACGGTGAGTGAACCTGCTCTGGTGGAGTGGACATGCGACGACTGCCATTGCCGCCCCGAGCCCGACAGTCTCCGGTTGCAACTCCACCGCTAACCTTCCAACCGGACTGCCACTCCGCATTTGTCCACCGTCTGACAACTCGCTAGGTTGGGCGACATGTCGCGTGTGGAAGATCTCCTCCAGCAGTCCCTCGCAGCACTGACCGAGCGCTTCCTCACGCAAGAGCAGCCCCTCCCCTCCGGCCTCCTGGACGCATTGGAAGCGGATCCACGTCAGGGAGCGAAGACGCTCGCCCGCCGTCTCCGGGCCCGCAAGGAACGCAACCGCGCCGAGGGCCAGCGACTGCGCCACCTGCTGCGCTTCGAGACCGAGCTGTGGGAGCAGGGCTACACGCACATCGCCGGCGTGGACGAGGCAGGACGGGGGCCCCTCGCCGGGCCCGTGGTGGCCGCGGCCGCCATCCTCCCCCGCGGCTGGCGGCTGGAGGGGCTGGACGACTCGAAGCGGATTGGCGACGAGGCGCGCCGCGAGGAGCTGGCCGCCGCCATCCAGCAAGAGGCGGTGGCCTGGGCGGTGGGCAAGGCCGAGGCGGAGGAGATCGACGCGCTCAACATCCGCCGGGCCAGCCTGCTGGCCATGCGTCGCGCGGTGGAGGCGCTCTCCGTCAAGCCGGACCACCTGCTGCTGGATGCCTTCACCCTCCCGGATTTCCCCCTGCCCCAGCGCGGTATCATCAAGGGGGACTCACTCTCGATGAGCATCGCCGCGGCCTCGGTGCTGGCGAAGACGACACGGGACAGGTGGATGCGCGAGCTGGACGCGCGCTACCCGGGCTACGGGCTGGCCGAGCACAAGGGCTACCCCACGGCCTCCCACGTGCAGGCCATCCGGGAGAAGGGCGTGCTGCCCATCCACCGGCGCAGCTTCGGGCCGGTGCGCGAAGCCCTCGGGTCCTGCTCCCCCCAGGCGGACCTCTTTCAGGGAAGTGAGCAAAGGTGAGCGCGGACAAGGACATCGACGGGTGGCTGGCCGAGCGGGGAATCTCCTCGCCGGACGCGCGAGCCCGGGCCCGCGCCGCGCTGGAGGAGGCGGGGCTGACCAACGCCCGGAAGGTGCGCATCAGCGAGCTCAAGCTGCCCCGGGCCGAGCAGGTGCTGGCCGAGCGCTTCTACCTGGTGTGCGCGGCTCCCGCGTGCTTGCAGGTGGCGCAGGCGAGTGGGAGGGAGCCGCTGGACGTGGAGCCGCGCAGCCATTGCGAGCACTGCGGTGGCTCCAACAACCGGCGCGCCGAGGTGGCCTTCCTGGAAGCCTGCGAGCGCTCCGGCGTCCGTCGGGTGGTGGTGGTGGGCGGCTCGCCCTCGGTGCGCGAGGAGCTGGCGGGGCAGCTCGGCAAGCGGCTCGAGCTGCGCATGGTGGACGGCACCGAGCGCCGCACCGCCGCCAAGGCGAAGAGCGACCTCGAGTGGGCGGACCTGGTGCTGGTGTGGGGCGGCACCGAGCTGCACCACAAGGTGAGTACGCTCTACACCCAGCCGGGCACGGTCCACAGCCACAAGGTGGTGCATGTGGCCCGCCGGGGCGTGGCCGCGCTGCTGGAGGGCGGCATCACCCACCTGGAGCGCTGAGCGAACCGGGCGCTCCCCTCTCAGGGAGAGGAGACGCAGGGGGCGTCATCCTGGACGGCGCTGTAACGAGCCCACAGCTCGCAGGCACACCCGACCTGCTGGGCCCGCGGCTCGTAGCGCACGCGCACCACGCCGTCGAACTGCGTGGCACACCGTGTCGTGCCCTCCAGGTGTACCGTCACCTGCTCCAACATGCACTGCTGGCCGTTGGCCACCATCGAGGCATTGGTCACGCTGCCGTCGAGCGAGAAGGCGTCATCGTCCTCCGCCCCCCCGCCGAGGAAGCCTCCGATGAGCTGCATGTCCAGCAGCCCATAGTCCATGCGCACCACCTCTCCGGCGATATGGAGGGTGCCATCCCACAGCGCCTCCGGGGCGTCGAGCATGGCGCAGTCGTCGCGCAGCACCTCCACGGTCGTCAGCACGTAGGAGCCTTCGTTCTGGATGTAGGCACGGGTGCAGGCCAGCCCCAGCGTCAGGGCCAGTACACACGGCAGGAGAGGAAGGAAGCGTCGGATGGCGGCCACGGCTCTCATGCTAGCGAAGACGGAGCGCACGCGCAGGGTGCAACGAAGAGATGAGCGGCTAGACTGCCCCCCATGGCCCAGTTCAAGAACCCCCTGCCCACGGTGGATTGCATCATCGAGCTGCCTGGGGAGCGCATCGTCCTCATCCGCCGGAAGAACCCACCCCTCGGCTGGGCGCTCCCCGGAGGCTTCGTGGACGAGGGCGAACCCCTCCACGTGGCCGCGGTGCGCGAGGCCCGGGAGGAGACGGGCCTGGACGTGGAGCTGGTGGAGCAGTTCTTCACCTACTCGGATCCGCGGAGGGATCCGCGCAAGCACACCCTCTCCACCGTCTACATCGGCCGGGCCCAGGGAGAGCCAAAGGGCGCGGACGACGCGGCCGAGGCCCGGACCTTCTCCCTGGACGAGCTGCCCCGACAGGAGCTGTGCTTCGACCACGGCACCATCCTCTCGGACTACGTGGCCTACAAGCGGACCGGCCAGCGCCGGAAGATTTGAGGCACGCGGTCCCGGATGCACTACCTCCCGCTGCTCTTCGCACTCGGCCTGCTCGTGGCACTGCACGAGCTGGGTCACATGGTCATCGCCCGGCTGCTCGGCCTGCGCGTGTACCGGTACACACTCGGCTTCGGGCCGGCGGTGCTCACCTTCCGGGGGCGGGAGACGGAGTACACGCTGGGCGCGGTGCCTCTGGGAGGCTCCGTCCACATCCAGGGGATGAACCCTCACGAGCCCGGGCAGGAGGAGCCGACGAGCTTCGCCTCGCTCTCGCCCTGGAAGCGGATGGGGGTCCTGCTGGCGGGGCCGCTGACCAACCTCCTCTTCGCGCTGGGCATCCTCTTCACCCTCTACTCCACGGGAACGCACGTGGTGGTACCACTCACCGTGGGCACCATCGTCCCCGGCTCGGAGGCGGCGCGCGCGCAGTTGCTGCCGGGGGACCGCATCGTCAGCGCGGAGGGCCAGCCGCTGAAGAGCTGGTCCGAGTTCGTGGAGGTGGTGGCCCGGAGCTCCGGACGTGAGTTGCGGCTGGAAATCGAGCGCGAGAACGAGCCGCGGAAGGTGACGGTGCGACCGCGGCCGGACGCTCGGGGCATGGGACGCATCGGAGTGAGCCAGCAGTACGTGTACCGTGCCCACCCGCCGGGACAGGCGCTGTCGCTGTCGCTGGCACACGTGGGAAAGCTGGTGACCGAGGGCTCCCGGCTGCTCGGCCGCCTGCTGGAGGGGCGGCAGCGCCTCATGCCCACCTCTCCCATGGGCATGGTGAAGCAATCCTCGGGCGCGGCCACCAGCGGCCTGGGAGGCTTCCTGCGCGTGCTGGCGAGCCTCTCGGTGGCCCTGGCCTTCTTCCACCTGCTCCCCCTGCCCTCGCTGGATGGGGGACGGATGCTCTTCCTCGCGATCGAAGCGGTGAGCCGGCGGCGGGTGCCTCCTCGGGTGGAGACGGTGGTACACGCGGTGGGCTTCCTCGCCCTGCTGGCGCTGATGCTGGGCGTGGCGATGGCGGAGCTCCGCCAGCGCCTGCCCTCCCGCCAGCCGGGAGTGTCCGAGACCCACGCTCCCCCGGCGGAAGAGCACGCCGGAGCGGAGGGAAGGCCCTATGCTCCCGGGCCATGAGGACCAAGGCGAACGACGGCCTGTTCTGCGAGCTCTACTGGGGCACCACTCTCAATGAAGCGTGGAGCTTCGGCCCCGAGCAACCGCGCGTGCTGGCCGCGCCGGACGAGACGGTGCCGCTGCCTCTCTACGGCTTCACCCTTCCCGAGGAGCCCTTCCTCCTCGCCGAGCGCACCGGGAGCGGCTACCGCATCTTCATCCCTCCGGCAGCACACGTGGAGCGCAGCCGGGGCGGCGAGGCCTTCCAGCGGATACCCACCCCGGAGCTACAGCGGCACGAGGGCCGCCCCTGCCTCGAGCTCACCGCCGAGGACCGGCTGTGGCTCACCGAGGGCGAGCTCACCCTGCGCCTCGAGCCCTCCGTGGCTGGCAAGCGGGTGGCGGGCCTGCAGCTTCACGACTACGGCCTGCTGGCGGTGGCGGCCGCCCTCTTCCTCAGCCTGCCGGTGGGCTTCCTCCTCGCCGGCCCCTCTCCGGAGCGCATGGCCGAGGCCAATGCCCGCGCCCTCACCCGGGCCCGGGAGCGCGAGGCCGCCGAGCGCAAGCGCCTCGGAGTGGACACCCCCGCCCGCCCCCTCTCCGAGGACGCGCAGCGCGATGCCGGGGTGATGACCCTGCCCGCCAACATCGGCCTCCGCTGAGCACCGCGCGGGAGAGGCCCGCTCAGGGCCCCAGACCCACCCACACCTCGCCGTCCTCGTAGAACTCCTTCTTCCAGATGGGCACATCCTGCTTGAGCCGCTCGATGGCGTGCTCGCACCCGAGGAACGCCTCCTTGCGGTGGGGCGCGGCGGCGGCGATGACCACCGCCAGCTCTCCCGGCCGCAGCGTGCCCGTCCGGTGGACGATGGCCAGCCGCGTCCCGCCGAAGCGCTCGGCAACCTCCGCGCCAATCTCCGCCAGCTTCTTCTCCGCCATGGGGGGATAGGCCTCGTACTCCAGCCTCACCACCCGTCGGCCCCGCGTCTGGTTGCGCACCGAGCCGGAGAAGGTGACGAGCCCGCCATGGGCCTCACCCGCCACCGCCTCCACCACCTCCTCCAGCCGCAGCGGCCGATCCACCACCCGGAACAGCCCGCCACTGCCACCCGCCACCGGGGGGATGAGGGCCAGCTCCGCCCCCGCGGGCACCTCGGCCTCCGCGTCCACGAACTCCTGATTGAGCGCCACCCGCAAGTGCGGCAGCAGCGGGGCCAGCTCCGGATGACGCTCCGCGAGCAGGCGCAGCACGTCCGCCACGCGCGTCCCCGGAGGCACCTCCAGCGCCTCGCGCGACAACTTCACGCGCTCACGCGCGGCGGCGAAGAACAGCACGGAAATCTCGGCAGGCACGGCGACTCCTCAAGGCTCCCGGAGGACGATGCTCGCACGAAAGCGGCCCCCGCCCTCCCGCGGGGTGAAATCCAGGAAGGCGCGCTCCACGGGTGGGAGCTGCTCCAACAGCGTGTCCACCAACGAGCGAGCCACGGGGAGCTGCATCGGGGGGACGCCGGGCACCTCGCGAGGCGCATCCAGCTCGGCGCGCAGCCGGCCCAGGTCCACCATGGCCGACACGTGACCCTCCTCGAAGGCCCCTCCGCCAAAGCGCTCCCGCAGCGCCTCGCCCACGTCGCCAGGGGGACGGTCATCCAGCGCCTCTCCCGCATGCACCGACAGGCGATCGGGCCTCACCACGAACTCCACCGGCTGGTCCATCAACCGTGTACGCAGGCGGGTGGAGTCCGTCCCCTTCACGACCTCGAAGGGCTGCCCTCGCACCTCCAGCCGCCGGGTGAGCCACTCCACCACCGGCTCGGCCTGGGTGAGGCCCGCCTCGAGGAGCAGGGCACCGCGAGGCTCCGGACTCCGGCTGCCTCGGACGAAGTTGCGGTAGAAGGCCTCCGCGTCGAAGTAGACGAGCAGCGCCAGATCTCCCTTCAGCACGCCTGGCAGCTCGTCCGCGACGGCCGCCTCGAAGCCCTGCTCCTGCAGCCGCTGCAGCGCGAGCTCTCGCCGCTCCGAGCCGGGCGCGCCGAAGACGAACTTCGCAAGCTCCTCCGGAGGCACGGACACCAGCAGCGCGGCGATCGGGCCCGCGGGCGCCTTCTCCAGCAGCTCCGACACCGGGGCACTCCGACCTCCGAAGAGCGGCTGCCGTGTCGCCACCCAGCCCTCCAGCTCCGCCTGGCCCGCCTCCGCCCGGAAGGCCGCCCACAGCCCGCGCAGGCCGAGCGCTTCGTCCTCCCCCACCGGACGCGCGAAGAAGTGTACGTTGCCCGCCTCCACCTTCTGCCGCAGCTCCTGGAGAAGCGGCGACTCCGAGAGCCCCGGGCCGCTCATCCCCACCACCCGCGACCGCACCGACGCGAGCCCCACCGCATCCCCCCCCTCCGCCAGCGGCCGCTCACCGTCGTCGTCCTCCTCCTCGTCCGGCTGCACCAGGTAGAGGTAGCCCCGGTCCACGAAGAGCAGCAGCAACCCGCCCTCAGGGCTGGACGCGGTCACGAGGCCCTCGGGCTCCTCCCGATCCACGGAGAACCCGTCCGCCTCCAGCTCCCCCGCCACCGCCTCCAGCGCCGCCCGGGGATCCGCGACCCCCAGCAGCGCCACCGTGCCCGAAAAGCCGGGAAGCGAGAAGAGACCCAGTCCCTCCTCCACATCCACCACCCGGGCCTCGCCCTCCAGCTCTCGCAGCACCAGCGACAGCAGCGGCGTCCCCAGCAGCGTCTCGCGCGCCTGCGGCTCCCCCAGCAGCCTCGAGTAGAAGGCCAGCACCGGCTCCACGTTGCCGCGAATCTCCGGGAAGTACACGGCCACTTCCGCGTCCGCGGGGATGGCGCGCAGCACCGGCCTCGGCACCACCGTCACCCGCGCCGTGTCCAGCACCTCCCCATCGTCCAGCGCGCTCACCGTGTACGTGCCCGGCCGCTGGAAGGCGTGCGTCACCTGCGCGCCTCGCACCAGCTCGGAGTCGTCGCCGAACCGCCACCTCACCACCGGCGCGTCCGGCCCCTCCGAGCCGAAGCGCACCGGCACTCCCGCCTCCACCGTACGGTCCTCCCCCGCCTCCGGTCTCACGGCCCGCCGACAGCCGGTGCCCGCCAGGGCCACGACCACCACGCACACCAGATACCTCGGTACC
>QKJM01000975.1 GCA_003249315.1 Archangium sp. | reverse complement strand
AGGGTGATGGAGATGAAGCGCACGGGGCTGTCCGGCCCCAGCTCCTTCTGTACCCGCGCGAGCGTGGCCGTCATGGGCGAGCAGATGGTCTTGCAGCGGGTGAAGATGAAGTTGATGGCCACCACCTGGCCTCGGACCAGATCGGACCACAGGCGCACCTGACGGCCGTGCTGATCCACCAGCGGGACGTCCGGCACCTGGACCCGAAGGGACTCGGTGGGCGGCGCCGGTACACGGGCGCTGTCCTCGGCGAGCGCGAGGACCGGAGCGGTGACGAGAAACAGGGCCAGGGCCCGGGAGAGCGCGGTCTTCATGGTTTGACCTCGGAGTCGTTGGAGTGGGCTGCCAGCGCGGGCTGGACGCCGAGAGTGAAGTGGGGGAGCTCGCCGAGCGTGGCGCCTCGGCCCTCCACGCCCACGAGCAACTGGTACTGGCCGGGATCCGGAGGGGAGACCTCGATCTCGAAGAGACCCTCCTCGATGAGCCGGGCCGTGGGGCGTTGCTGCCAGTGGCCGGAGGGCGGGCGGAACATCAGCACCTGCAGCTCCTCTGGCGCCACCGGCCGCTGATCCTCCACATGCGGAGCAGGGGACAAACGGAAGCGCAGCGTGGAGGGAGTGCCCGCGGTGAGGGGCTGGGAGGGATCGAACTCGGGGGTGAGGGTGAGGAGGCGCTTCTTGAAGGCGGAGGCATCCTCGGGGACGCCGTTCACCGACCACTCCAGACAGGCGAACTCTCGCGGACTGTCCAGGAGGAAGAGCACGTCATAGAGGCCGTTCTCGCGCACCACGGCCTGGGCGGTGAAGACGCCGGGCTCCACCTCGCGAAGAGAGCGATCCAGCACCAGCACGGCCTTGGGCTCGCGCCCGTAGTTGAGGTGGGTGCCTCGGGGGGCATTCATGCCCTCGCTGTAGACGAAGAGGGCGCGGTCCGCGGTACCGGCCACGAGGACGCTGTTGCCCTCGGGGAGCTCCGCGATGGGAGCGGACCTGCCCAGATCCTTCGCCAACGAGGGCCGCTTCTGCCCCATGGTGACATTGACGACGGAGGGCTTGTTCTCCCGGCCCAGCGAGGCCAGCTCGATGAGGGAGATGCGAGCGTCGTCGGTGTTGCGCACATGGGCGAAGGCGTCGGTGAACACCACCTGATCCGGCTTGGAGAAGCCGGTGAGGGAGTGCGCCACCTGGCTGGAGGCGGTGTCGAGGATGTCGACCCGATCTCCACCCGAGTAGAGGACGAAGGCCCAGCGGCCGCTCCGCTCGAAGCTCAGGCTGCTGGCACCGGCCTCCAGGCGGATCCGACGCACCACCTCCCGGCGCGCGGCGTCCACCACCAGCACCTCATGGGTGCTTTCCCGCAGGACGTAGAGCGCTCGCGCCACCTCGCTGTAGTCGATGGCGCCCACGCCCTTGCCGACCTCCACGCGGCCAAGCTCCTCGCGCGTGGCCACGTCCACCGCCACCAACTCCTCGCCGTCGCGGCTGGAGATCCACGCCGTCCGTCCGCCCTCGCCGAAGGCGAATGCGTGGGGACCGTCCCCCACCTCCAGCGTACCCACCACCTCGTGCGTCCCGCTGTCGATGACGGACACGGTGCCGTCGCCCTCGTTGCTCACCCAGACGTAGCGACCGTCCGGGCCGATGGCGAGCCGTCCCGGATCCTTCCCCACTCGCACGTTGCGCGACACCAAGAAGCGGCGCGTGTCGACCACGGACACCGTGCCATGCAGGGGGATGGAGACGTAGAGGGCCTTCGTGTCCGGCAGCAGCGCCCAGTCCGCGGGCGCTCCGCCCAGCGACACCAGGTTCTGCAGCTTGGTGCGGCTCAGGGCGATCTGCGGATCGATCACCGACAGGGTGTGATCATGGTTGATGGTGAGGAAGAGATAGGAGTTGAGATCCACGTCGGCGCGGGCGGACAGCAATCCACCGAGGTACGTCTGGATGCGCTCCTTGCAGGTCGCCTCATCCATGGGAGGCTGACCCTCGGGGTGCAGGGCGAGCCAGCCCAGGGGGCGCGCGTTGCGCAGGGGCTCGCCGGTGCGGGGATCCTTCAGGGTGAAGCGCGCGGTGCCTTCCAGGGGAGAGCCCGGTGCGGCATCCGGAGTGCGGGCGAGCAGCGGCAGCTCGAAGGACACCTCCACCTCGGGTCGCGTCACCGACACCGGAGGCGAGGCGGGCAGGGCCACGGGCTCGGGAAGAGGGGCCGGGAGAGTCCCGGTGCGCGGGAGGGCCAGCCACGCCGCCGCGGCGAAGAGCGCTGCGAGCACGGCGCCGGTGGCGAGGAGGGTGCGCTTTCTCATGGTACGGCTCACTTCCTTGAAGAGGAGGGCGGCGCGAGCGAGGAGGCCCGCGCCGCCCGGAGAGACGACTGCTACTACTTCACGCGGAACACGCCCCAGAGGCCGCCACCGCTCCACTGGAAGCTGGCCAGGTCGCGGTAGAGGTAGTCACCGGTGACGCCGAAGCGGCCACCCGCGCCGTACTCGGGGACGAAGTTCCACGACTGCATGACGGACATGCCGCCCTGGGTGGCGAGCACGAACGAGGTCGGGTTGGGACCCATCCTCTGGGACTTCGCACCCGCGGCCCATGGGTTGGCGTACCACTCGGCGCCGTGCAGCGCGAAGGCGTGCTGGCGCCCATGGCCCGAGGGCTGTCCCACGCGCACGCGCAGCGCCTCGCCCGCGTACGCGGTGAAGACGGGCGTGGCCGGATCGCCGTGAGCCGTGGAGCTGAGGATGTCGCCCAGATCCTTGTCGTTGATGTCCTCGGGATCCGTCTGCGGCGGGAGGCCCAGCCGGGCCCAGAGGGGCTCGGTGCGGTAGTTGAACGCCTTCAGGCCGGTGTCCTGGAAGTCGTCCACGCCCTTGATGTTGCGCAGGGCGGTGCCGCTGTTGAGCCCGTCCGTGTCCCAGAAGGTGGCGTCGTCCGAGTGCAGGCCGAGATCATCCTGGAAGAGGAGGACGAGCTCGCGGAACGTCTGCACCGTGTTGTCCACGGCGGTGAAGCGCACGCGGGCCTGGGCCTCGGTGCCCGGATCCGTGCTCCACTCCGCGTCCGGCGGCTCGACGATGAGCGCGCCGATGCCGCCATGCATGCCGTGGTTGATCACGTCCGCCATGTTGCGCAGGTTGACGATGCCGTACTCCACCGGGGTGATCTGCCCCTTGCGGATGGAGGAGAACCACCGGTAGCTCCGGTAGTCTCCCGTGTACCAGCGGTAGACGCGCCGGCCACCGGGAGGCACCGTCTGGACGGCGTTGAGGCCCACGTTCGCCCCGTCGTCCGTGTTGACGTCGTACTGGACGAGCTGAGGGTGCAGCGAGACGTGGTTGGACGGCTCCACCTGGTTCACGTTGAAGTTCGGCGAGATGGGCGAGTGGTGGGCCCACTGCGGCGTCTTCTTCAGCTTGGTGGGCAGCCGGTTGGTGAGCACCACCTGCACGCACTCGCCGGCGCGGGCGCGGAGGATGAGCGGCTCCGGCTGACGCGCCCCGCTCTTGAGATCGCTCAGGTACTCATCCTTGGCGAAGAGGATGGCATCCGGGTCGTAGATCTTGTGCGTGTCGTTGTAGACGAGCCGTCCATCGGGCAGCCAGTTGGCCGCGTCGATGGCGCTCACCCGGTAGTGGCGCACCACGCTGCCGCGCGGGCACGAGTCGACCCGGGCGGGC
>QKJM01000739.1 GCA_003249315.1 Archangium sp. | reverse complement strand
GACAACCCCCTACCTGACGAGAGCGCGCGAGTGGCTTCCGAATCGAGCCTGGACTTCATTCACGTCGACTACAAGGAGCCGCACCTCGAGCGGACGCGGCAGATGCTGGCCGCCCACCCCGAGGTGAAGGAACTCTTCGGGCACACCCCCTCCACGGCGCTCTTCGTGGTGGGGATCGTCGCGCTGCAACTCGCGGGCGCCTGGGCGCTGCGGGCCCAGCCCTGGTGGCTCATCCTGCTGGCGGCCTGGACGGTGGGGGCGGTGTCCAATCATGCGCTCTGGGTGCTCATCCACGAGTGTACCCACAACCTGGTCTTCCGCTCCTCGCGCGCCAACTCGTGGCTGCAGATCTTCGCCAACCTGCCCATCATCTTCCCGGCGTCCATCTCCTTCCGGAAGTACCACATGCTGCACCACCGCTTTCAGGGAGACTCCACGCTGGACGCGGACCTGTCGAGCGAGTGGGAGGCGCGGCTGGTGGGCAACAGCGCGTTCGGCAAGGCCTTCTGGCTGCTCTTCTTCTGGGCCTTCCAGGCCACGCGCGTGCAGCGGCTGAAGAAGGTGCCCTTCTTCGATCGCTGGTATGTGGCCAACCTGGTGGTGCAGTTGACCTTCATCGGCGGGGTGGTGGCGCTGTGGGGCCCTCGCGCGCTGGCGTACCTGCTGCTGGGCAGCATCTTCGCCATCGGCCTGCATCCGCTGGGGGCGCGGTGGATCCAGGAGCACTACGTGGTGGTGCCCAACCAGGAGACGTACTCGTACTACGGGCCGCTCAACCGGGTGGCCTTCAACGTGGGCTTCCACAACGAGCACCATGACCTGATGCGGGTGCCCTGGTCCCGGCTGCCCCGGGTGAAGGCGCTGGCTCCCGAGTTCTACGAGTCGCTGCACTCGCATGGCTCGTGGACGGCGCTGTGGCTGCGCTTCCTCTTCGATCGCAAGCTGAGTCTGTACAGCCGGGTGGTGCGTCCTCCGGCGAACCCGGAGGCGGCGGCCCGGCCCGCGGAGCGTCTGGACCCCGTGGCCTGAGGGCCCGGCTCCTTTTTCCCGCCAGGCTGTCTAGCCAGGAGGTGTCCATGCGCGCGGTGGTGCTGCAGCACGAGGAACATGTGGGACCGGGGCTGCTCGCTCCGGCCCTGGAGGCCGTGGGCTTCTCGCTGGTGAAGCGCTTCCGCACCGTGCGGCGCGAGGATCTGGACGCGGAGCTGCTGGTGGTGCTGGGTGGGTACATGGGCGTCTACGAGGCGGAGCTGCATCCGTTCCTCGACGAGGAGCTGGCGCAGATGCGCGAGCGGCTCGCGTTGGAGCGGCCGGTGCTGGGGCTCTGCCTGGGCGCGCAGATGCTGGCGGCGGCGGCGGGGGCGGAGGTCTTCGTCGGGAAGAACGGGCTGGAGGTGGGCGTGGCGCCGGTCCGCTGGACGAAGGAAGGGCTGGTGGATCCGGTGACCGCCGGCGTGAGGCCGCGCACCCCGGTGGCGCACTGGCACCAGGACACCTGGCGGCCGGTGCCGGGGGCGACGCTGCTGGCCTCGACGGACCGGTACTCGCAGCAGGCCTTCCGGCTCGGGAACTCGTATGGCTTCCAGTTCCACCTGGAGCTCTCCGCGGACGAGTTCGACCGCTGGCTCACCCACCGGGCCGAGGAACTGGAGGCGAGAGGGAAGAAGGTGGATGAACTTCGCGCCCAGGTGCCGAAGCTGCGCGCGGCGGAGCCCGAGCTGAAGGCCCTCCTCGAGCGGCTCGCCCACCACTTCGCCCGGGTGGCTCGCGGCGGCTGAGCGCTCGGGCGCCCGCGCTCCGTCTCACCCCTGCGTTTCCGCGGGCAGGCGTGCGAGAATCCACTGGGTCGCGTCCTGGATGACGAGCTCCCGCTCCGGCTCGTGCAGCAGGTCGTGGTACACGCCTTCATAGAGCTTGAGCGTCTTGTCGCTGCTGGAGGCCCGCTGGCTCAGGTCGCGGCTGCCTTCCACGCTGGTGGCCTTGTCCGCCGTGCCGTGGAGGACGAGCAGCGGCACCTTCACCTCCTCCATTCGGCGCTGGACATCCTCGATCGCATCCAGCATCGCCGCCGCCGAGCGCGCTGGCAGGTTGGAGTGGTCGATCAGCGGATCCTCCGCCATCTCGGCCTGGGCCGCGGGCTCGCGCACGAACTCGGTGTCATCCACCTCCTGCGCAGGCAGGCCAGGCAGCACCGCGCTGAAGAAGCGCGCCGCGCCCTTCTGCCCATCGCTCACCGAGGGCGGAAGCTCGAGGGCCGCGCCACTCAGCACCACGCCCCGCAGCAACTCTCCGTGCGCCAGCGCGTAGTGGGTGGCCACCAGCCCCCCCATGCTGTGGCCGTAGAGGAAGACGGGGACGCCCGGGTGCCGTCGCTTCGCCTCCTGCACGGCGACGTCCACGTCTCCAACGAGCTGGGCGATGGACTCGAAGCGCTGGTGCTCCCCACCGGAGTGGCCATGGCCACGGTGGTCCTGTGCATAGACCGCCAGGCCCTGCCCCATCAACGCCTCCGCCAGCGCCTCGTAGCGGCTCGCATGGTCCCGAATGCCGTGGATGACGACGACGACGCCTCGTACAGGCCCGGTGGAGGGCATCCACTCGAAGGCCTGCAGGCATGTCCCATCGGCCGCCTGCGCGCGGTAGGGGGTGCGCATTCCGTGCGCGGTGCTGGCGGCACTCAGCGCGGGGGCGGGACACTGCCGGGCCGTCGCACACCCGGTGAGGGCGCTGAAGGCCAGTGTGGCGAGGATGGAGCAGGCTCCAAGGTGCTTCGCGGACATGTGGTTTCTCCCGTGGTTGGATGGCGCGGAGAATGCCGGCCACCCCCAGGGCGGACATCGGCCAGATGGCCTATCCGGTCTCCAGCAGCCCCCTCTGCGCCGCCATCAGCGCCGCGCCAGCGCGCGTGTCCACGCCGAGCTTTCCGTAGATGTGGATGGTGTGGTGCTGCACCGTCCTGGCGGAAATGCCGAGCCGCTGCGCTATCTCCTTGTTCGTCCACCCCCGGGCGAGCTCCCGGAGCACCTCGAGCTCACGCGTGGTGAGGGCGGGCAGCGCCGCCGCGGGGGAGGACCTGCGCTTGTCGAGTGCGCCGAGAACGGCCTCGACACAATCCTCATCCAACAGCCCGTCCCGCGCCATCCTCCGAAGCTCCTCCGTCGCGGCCGCGCGCCCCTTGGCCGGGCGGTGGGGGCGTGTCTCCATCAGCGCGCAGAGCACGTCCGCCGCCGCGAGCAGCCGCGCGGGGCGCCCGAGAGAGGTCTGCTGCAATCCTCGGTGGTAGCCACTCCCGTTCAGGCGCTCATGGTGGGCCCCGGCAATCTTCGCGACGCCCGCCAGCGGGGCCGCGGAGGCGAGGACTCGCTCGGTGTAGTAGGCATGGGAGCGGGCCCGTTCCCATTCCGTGGGGCGGAAGGGATGTGGGCGCAGCCAGAGGGCGGTCGGCACGGCGACCTGGCCGAGGTCATGCAGGTGGCTGGCGAGGCGCAGCTCCTTCCTCTCCGCCTCGGGGAGCCCCAGCCGGGCGGCGGCCTCACCTGCGACGCGGGCCACGGCGCGCGAGTGCCCGCGCTTGCAGGGCACCTGTAGATCCGAGAAGTCCCCGAAGGCCGCGGCGATGTCTTCAATGGACGCCTGCAAGGGCATGGCCTCGGTGGCGCGGGTGACGTGGCCCGTACGG
>QKJM01000040.1 GCA_003249315.1 Archangium sp. | reverse complement strand
TCGTGGAGGTGCAATTGGGACAATCGGACTCGATGCGCACCCCCACCTGCCGCCAAGGCGTGTCCGAGGAGGTGACCAGGGTGCGACCGTCGCTATCGTAGAGCTGCATGGACTGGACGCTGCCGGCGTCGCCCGGGGTATCGTTGCCGGAGCGCTCGCCGGCAACGGGGGCAGGCCCGCCGAAACCATTGCCCGAGGAGGTACGAATCACGTCATCGGGAACAAGGGGGCGCGCCGAGGTGTCGCGCGGTTTCTCGCGGAAGACGCGCCCGTCCGCGTAGAGCACCACGGCCAGGTCGCCGTGCTGGTCTCGGTTCTCGCGGGCCTCGACTTCCACCTGGGCGTCGTGCTCTTCCTTGGTGCGGACCGAGCGCTCCTGGACCGGCTTGCTCCTACCGAGATAGTCCGCGATCGGCGCGGGCAGCTCGTGGGGCGGGATCTCATCCACATACCCGAGGAAGTCGTATCTCTCCGCGGGCAGAGCGGGCTCGAGCGCGGCTTTCTCGGCGACGCTCAGGTCTGCCCGCCCATAGGCTTCGATGTTGGCCGTCTCCAGCAGCGTGGACGCGACCCGGGTGTCCTCGGCGGGCTCTGTGCTGCGTTCCTGGTTGGCACACGCGGGGAGGGCGCATGCAAGGGCGATCATGGTCATGGTGTGGAGACGCTTGGTTGTCTTCATGTTCTTTCTCTCCTGAATCGGGATACGGGCGTCCGGCTTGCGGGTGGCGCCGTGTGGCTTGCATCGAGATGGAGCGGCGCACCGGTCTGGTATGACAGAGAAGAACTCTTCTCGCCGTGAACCCGGGCGCCCTCCGGTCCTCGCTCCCAACCGCTGGCCAGATTCGATCAGCGGCTCACGAATCTCTCACAGCCCCAGCTTATCGACGCAGTACTCCCAGACCGTCTGGCTGGGCGCGTGCGAAGGAAACTGGAAATCCGTCAGATACGCTTCGCAGAAATCCGACGTCAGGATTTTGTCGATCGTGCTTCCGATCCAACCGGACTGGGGTGCCACCGTGATGATGAGCATGGTGCCTGCCTCGGTCGCGCCCGTGTCCAGCCGGATGAGGCCCGTGCCGCCCCCGACCGGGGAATCGATATCCACCAGGACCAGATGTCCTTCGCTGGCGTTGACCGCCGGCAGCCAGCCGCTCCAGCTACCATCGCGGTTCGCGGACCAGCGCACGTCGGGCGGTGCGTACGTGATGGCGAGCCTGCCTCCAGCCGGCGGCAGGAGGTCCACGCGAACGTCCGGCGTGCCGACATCCGCGGTGGTCGTGCTCGCGGTCCCCTCGGCGACCGGGGTCGCGCCCAGCTCGGTCTGCACACTGACCTCGGGAGCCGGGGCTGTCTGGGCCATGGCGCTGGACGCGAACCCAAGGGCCATGAGCGCGATCATGAATCTGGATACCCTCTGCTGCTTCGCCATGGCTTCTTTCCTCTCCTGCTTGCGGGTTGAAGGAGGCCTTCAAGAGGCCCGGATGTGTGTTGCTGCCGTGCATGGAGAGCAATCCCCGGACCAACCGCGCTGGCCTCGAGAGCGCCGCGGAAATACGGCAAGGACCGTGGAGAAAGCCGCTCCTGCCCACCTGGAGAAAGGGGAAGCGGCAGGACATGCATGCAAGACCTGCATGCAGCATTTTCCAGGGCGACACTGCCCCCATGCGAGGTGAGGACCGGAGCTGGACCCGGGACAAGGTGTGTCAGAGAGAGCGAGCCGGGCGCTGGGCTCCACCCGGACTTCCGGGGGCAGAAGCCGCGCCCCGGAATCCCCGCCGACATCGCCTCTACGCCGCTGGGAGTGATGGGACTGCCCCAGCCTCCGGAGATGAACCGGCTGGGGCTGTTCCCCTGAGGCGCTCGCTCAGGCCTCGATGTACTTCATGCCGGTGCTGCCCTCCTGCTCCAGGGCCTCCTTGAGCAACTCGGGGATGCTCATCGCCCACGCCAGCCCCAGGGCGGAAGATGTGCGCGTCTCCTATCTTCGTCGGGTCCACCTTCAGCCTGTGGATGTAGCGGAGGACAGTGTCATCGCCCTCCCCAAGGTTCTCCGGCCGGAGCGCACCGGGCCGAAGTCCCTCCGGAAGGACTCCAGCACCTCCCTCGCCACCTCTACCGACAGCCGCTCCAGCTCCGGCGCCCGCTCCAGCGGCTCGAAGGTGAGTGCCAACCCTCCTCCCGGCAGCTCTCGCACCTCCACCTTCCCGCTCGGCGCTCTCGGGGCGAGGGCTGCCGCCGGCGCGCTCCCAGCACCGTGAGGAGCGTCGCCAGAAGCACGAGGGGGGCACCGGGGAACGAGCGCGGGGACATACGCCCCTTCATACCTCCCGGTGGCTCCTCTCCGTGCAGCCACCGACAGGATGCCCCAAGGCTCACTCCACGTCGTTGGCGAGGTGCTGCGGCTGGCCATCGGGCTCGATGACCCAGACATCCCAGTCCTCGTCCGAGTCCACGTTCCCGTAGGCGCAGATGACGAAGCCCTCGTCGTCCGAGTTCCCCACCCGGGCGATGCCCTGGCACGGAGAAGGCTCCGGCGGCTCCTGGCACTCCTCCTCGTGGTCACACGGCAGGCACTCGTTACCCATGCAGTAGGTGTAGCGGCGCCCCGGCCCTGGCTCGAAGCCGATGTCCTGGAACGTCCGGCCCCAGCGGTCCTTCTCCATCAGGTGCGTGCGCTGGCCGATGAAGGCCGCCTTGAGGTTCACCTTCGCCTCGGACTGCTTCGCGCGCGCCTGGAACTTCACGAAGTTGGGGATGGCCACGGCCGCCAGCACCCCCATCGTACCCACCATCACCAGTCCACCACCACCGACCTGGTCCGCCGTCTCCTTCACCAGTTCCTCAGGCACCGTGAGCTGTAGGGTGTAGGTGTTCTGCGTGGCCATCGTCTGGAGCGACTCGCGCAGCTTCGCCCCGTAGCCCTTCTCGTCCACCACCTGCTCCACCGTCAGCGTGCTCGCGGTCTGCTTCAGCTCGGCCGGGGCCTCGGAGTTCTTCGCCAGCGCCTCGCGCACCTCATCCAGCGCCGCGGCGATGCGCGCACGCTTCTTCTCCTCACGCGCGTCGTACTCCTCGACGAGCTTCTTCACCATGGAATCCAGGCGCGCCACCATGCGCGGCTGGGTGCCCTCCACCCGCACCGTCAGCAGCACCGCGTCCCGCCCCGTGAGCGCCAGGTGCCCCCGCCCCTGCGGCCCCATGTCCACGCGCACGCCGAACAGCAACGGCTCGGCGGGGTCGGCAGCCTCGGCGTCCCCCCCAGTGGAACCCTTCCCCGAGACGACGGACCCCATCCGGGCGATGGCGCTCGGCGTACCCAGCAGCAGCAGGCCGCGCTCCGGATGGATGCAGAGCGGCTCCTCCAGCTCCCTCGTCTGCACGCACAGGTCCGAGCCCTTCATCACCATGCGCGCCTCGAAGCCCTCCTTCGACAGCTCCGCGGACACGGCCCGCCCCAGCGCGGCCAGGCCTACCAGCAGCCTCGCGTTGTCCGGCGAGCCCTCCCGTACCGCGAGCGCCACGACCACGTCCCTGGAGAGGTCTGCCCGCTGCTCCTCGTCCGACAGCACGTTGTCGAGCCCCAACAGGAAGAGGCCGACGCGCCGCACCGAGGGCCAGTCCGCCCACTGACGCAGCACGGAGGCGGCCACCGCGCTCCGAGCCAGTAGCGCACTCTCCTTCC
>QKJM01000860.1 GCA_003249315.1 Archangium sp. | reverse complement strand
TGACCTCCGACGTTCAGCTCGCGCTGACCTTCGACGATGTCCTCCTGGTCCCGGCCGAGAGCGCCGTCCTTCCCCGTGACGCCAATCTCACCACCCGGCTGACCCGCACCCTCCGCCTCAACATCCCGCTGCTCTCCGCGGCGATGGACACCGTCACCGAGGCCCGCGCTGCCATCGCCATGGCGCAGGGGGGTGGCATCGGGGTCATCCACAAGAACATGACCCCCGAGCAGCAGGCCCGCGAAGTCCTCAAGGTCAAGAAGTTCGAGAGCGGAATGGTGGTGGATCCCCTCACCATCGAGCCCGACGCCCCCCTCGCCAAGGCCATCGAGCTGATGCGTCAGCACGACATCTCCGGCATCCCCGTGGTCCAGGGGAGCAAGCTGGTGGGCATCGTCACCACCCGCGACGTGCGCTTCGTCACCAACCTGGATCAGAAGGTGGAGGCGGTGATGACGCGCAAGCTCGTCACCGGCCGCGAGGGCATCAGCCAGGCCGAGGCGCAGCAGCTCCTGCACGAGCACCGGATCGAGAAGCTGCTCATCGTGAACGAGCAGTTCGAGCTCAAGGGCCTCATCACCATCAAGGACATCCAGAAGCACCGCTCCCACCCGCTGGCGACCAAGGACTCCCGGGGCCGGCTGCTGTGCGCCGCCGCCGTGGGCGCCTCCGCGGATCGCGAGGCCCGCATCGACGCGCTGGTCCGCGCCGGCGTGGACGTGATTGTCATCGACACCGCGCACGGCCACTCCAAGGCGGTGGTGGACGCGGTGCGCGACACCCGGAAGAACTTCCGCGGCTTCGAGCTGATCGCCGGTAACGTGGCCACCGCCGCCGCGACGCACGATCTGATCAAGGCCGGCGTGGACGCGGTGAAGGTGGGCATCGGCCCTGGTTCCATCTGCACCACCCGTGTGGTGGCCGGCGTGGGCGTGCCCCAGCTCACCGCCGTGGACGAGTGCTCCCGCGAAGCGGACAAGCACGACGTGCCCATCATCTCCGACGGCGGCATCAAGTTCTCCGGCGACATCGTCAAGGCGCTCGCCGCCGGAGCCAGCACGGTGATGATCGGCTCGCTCTTCGCCGGCACCGAGGAGGCCCCTGGCGAGGTCATCCTCTACCAGGGCCGTAGCTACAAGAGCTACCGCGGCATGGGCTCGCTGAGCGCGATGAAGCAGGGCGCGAAGGATCGCTACTTCCAGTCGGACGTGGATGCGGTGAAGCTGGTGCCCGAGGGGATCGAGGGCCGCGTGCCCTACAAGGGCAGCCTGGCGATGAACATCCATCAGATGCTGGGCGGCCTGCGCAGCGGCATGGGCTACGTGGGTTGCGCCACCATCGAGGAGCTGCGCGCCAACGCCCGGTTCGTACGCATCACCGCCGCGGGGCTCAAGGAGAGCCACGTCCACGACGTCATCATCACCGAGGAGGCGCCCAACTACCGAATGGAGTAGGGCGCCTGGGGTGGGCCAGCCGAGGAGAGGCCGCCTACCTGCCGCGTCGCCGGCTCGGCGCGGGGGTGGGCTCCTCGCTCTCCATCGAGGCCGAGGTCGCCGCCACACGCTTCTCCGCGCTGTCCACCCGGGACAGCAGCAGGTCCTTGTCGTCCAGCGCCAGCGTCTCGATCGCCTGACGCAGCGTATTGAAGTCCAGCCGGGCCACGGTCACCATACGGCCACCCTTGACCTCCTGCACGGTGGGCACGTCCACCAGTTCGCGCACGTAGGTCTCGAACTCCACCCTCACGTCCGCGGTCTGCTGGATGCAGTTGTCCCGCGCGGCCACGATCTGCTCGCTACCCGCCGTGTAGTTGAGGTCCGGGTTGCGGTTCAGCGCCGTCTCGAAGGTGTCGTTTCGCTTCACCAGCGAGGTGTAGAGTTCGATGTAGCTCATCACCCGCTCGGTCTCCGGGCGGTTGACGTTGCGCGAGTTGGTGAGCGCATCGACCGTGTCGTCGCAGTTGAGCTTCGCGAGCGAGGCGGCATCCGGAGTACTCTCCATCGAGGAGCGACTCGTCGCGCGATCCAGACGCTCCTCGGAGGAGATGTCCTTCACACAGCCAGTGGCGGACAACAAGAGGACGGTTGCTGCAGCGGGCAGGCGCATCCAGGGACCTCGGAGGGCGGGACTTAAAGGTTGATTTCCGAAAGTTTCTAGCGGTAAGGGCCGCCTGCGTCAACGCGCCCCCCTTGGAGAACGTGTGGACATTCACGCCGAGAAGATCCTGATCCTCGATTTCGGGAGCCAGTACACGCAGCTCATCGCCCGCCGGGTGCGTGAGCTGGGGGTGTACTGCGAGATCCACCGCCCGGACCTGCCGGAGGAGGACATCCGCCGTTTCGACCCGCGGGGCATCATCCTCTCGGGTGGACCTGCCTCGGTGGAGGCCGAGGGCTCGCCCCGGTGCGATCCCTTCGTCTTCGAGGCGGGAGTGCCGGTGCTGGGCATCTGCTATGGGCTCCAACTTCTCTCCAAGCTGCTGGGGGGGAGGGTGGATCGCTCCGCGCACCGAGAGTTCGGCCCCGCGGAGATCGAAGTGCTGGAGGCCCGAGGCCCCCTGGCGGCCTTCCAGCCCGGAGACAAGGTGAAGGTGTGGATGAGCCACGGGGACCGGGTGGACAAGCTGCCCCCGGGCTTCGCGCCCATCGGCCGCACCGGCAACTCGCCCTTCGCGGCGGCGGCTCACGAGAGCAAGCCCTTCTTCGGCCTGCAGTTCCACCCCGAGGTGGTGCATACCCCCCAGGGCAAGGAGATGCTGCGCGCCTTCCTCTTCACCGAGTGCAAGGTGAGCGGAAGCTGGACGATGAAGGGCTTCATCGCCGAGGCGGAGGAGGCCATCCGCCGTCAGGTGGGGGAGCACGGCAGTGTCATCTGCGCGCTCTCCGGTGGCGTGGACAGCTCGGTGGCCGCGCTGTTGCTGCACCGAGCCATCGGCCCTCGGCTACAGTGCATCTTCGTGGACAACGGGGTGCTGCGGCAGGGCGAGCGCGCCCAGGTGGAGGCGCTCTTCGTGGACCGCTTCCATGTGCCCCTGAGGACGGTGGATGCCCGGGCCCGCTTCCTGGAGAAGCTCGCCGGGGTGACGGATCCGGAGAAGAAGCGGAAGATCATCGGCCGCGAGTTCATTGCCGTCTTCGAGGAGGCCGCCCGCGACGTGGAGGGCGCCGAGTTCCTCGCCCAGGGCACGCTGTACCCGGACGTGATCGAATCCGTCTCGTACAAGGGCCCCTCCGTGACGATCAAGAGCCACCACAATGTGGGCGGCCTGCCGGAGAAGATGAACCTCAAGCTGGTCGAGCCGCTGCGCGAGCTCTTCAAGGACGAGGTGCGCGCGCTGGGCCGCGAGCTGGGGCTCCCCGACGAGATGGTGTCCCGGCAGCCCTTCCCGGGTCCGGGTCTGGCCATCCGCGTCCTGGGAGAGGTGACCGAGGAGCGGCTGGAGCTGGTGCGCCAGGCGGATGCCATCGTCCAGGAGGAGATCCGCGCCGCCGGCCTCTACAAGGAGCTGTGGCAGGCCTTCGCCGTGCTGCTGCCCGTGCAGAGCGTCGGCGTGATGGGCGACGAGCGCACCTACGAGTCCACCTGCGTGCTGCGCGCGGTGACGAGCCTGGACGGGATGACCGCGGACTGGGCGCGACTGCCGTACCCGCTGCTCGAGCGCATCTCCACTCGCGTCATCAAC
>QKJM01000330.1 GCA_003249315.1 Archangium sp. | reverse complement strand
AGGCGTTGCCGGCACCGGAGCAGGAGGTGTCGGGGGAGGAGTACGTCGCGCCGAGAACGCCGATGGAGGAGGTGGTGGCGGGCCTCTGGGGACCGCTGCTGGGGCTGAAGAGGGTAGGGGCGCACGACAACTTCTTCGAGCTGGGGGGGCACTCGCTGCTGGCGACGCAAGTAGTGTCGCGGCTACGTGAGGTGCTGCGAGTGGAAGCGCCGGTGCGAGTGCTCTTCGAGGCGCCCACGGTGGCTGAACTCGCGGAGCGGCTGGAGGCGCTATCGGGAGGCACGCATGAGCGTCGACTGCCTCCGATCACACCAGCTCCGAGGGATGGGGCGCTGCCGCTGTCCTTCGCGCAGCAGCGTCTCTGGTTTCTGGACCGGCTGGAGCCAGGGAGTCCGCTCTACAACATTCCCATGGTGTTGAGGTTGGAGGGGGTGCTCGACGAGCAGGCACTGGCGCGAAGCTTCAGCGAGTTGGTGCGGCGGCATGAAGCGCTGCGGACGACGTTCCGGCAGGACGAGAATGGCGTGGTCCAGGTCATCTCTCCCCCCGTGGAGCTGACGCCAGGCGTGGTGGATCTGCGGGGGCTGCTTGAAGAGGCTCGCGAGGAGGAGATTCGGCGGTTGCTCGGCGAGGAGATGCGGCGTCCGTTCGAGCTGACGACGGGACCGCTCCTGCGGGTGGCCCTGTTCCGGTTGGAAGAGACGGAGCACGTGCTGGTGCTGGTAATGCATCACATCGTGTCGGATGGCTGGTCGATGGGGGTGCTCATCCAGGAGTTGAAGGCGCTCTACGAGGCCTTCGTGACAGGGAAGGAGTCCCCGCTGGTTGAGCTGCCCATCCAATACGTGGACCATGCGTGCTGGCAGCGAGAGTGGCTGCGGGGCGAGGTGTTGGAGGCGCAGCTCGCCTGGTGGCGCGGGCAACTCGAGGGCGCTCCGCCCGCCCTGGAGCTTCCGACGGACCGGCCGAGGCCTCCCGTGCAGTCCTTCAGGGGAGATATCCAGCGGATACACCTCCCCAAGGCGCTGACCGAAGGGCTCCGCGAGTTGAGTCAGCAGGAGGGCGCATCCCTCTTCATGGTCCTCCTCGCGGGTTTCCAGGTACTGCTCCACCGCTACTCGGGCCAGGACGATATCTGCGTGGGCTCGCCCATCGCGGGCCGGCACCGGGCCGAGGTCGAGGGGCTGATCGGTTTCTTCGTCAACACGTTGGTGATGCGGGCGCGGGTGCGGGGAGAGGAGCCCTTCCGAGAGTTGCTGCGGCAGGTGAAGGAGACGGCGCTGGGCGCGTACGCCCACCAGGACGTGCCGTTCGAGCGGTTGGTGGAGGAACTGAATCCAGCCCGGGAGCTCAGCCGCGCTCCCCTGTTCCAGGTGGCGTTCATCCTGCAAAACACTCCGGTGCCGGAGCTGTCGCTGGCAGGGCTGAAGCTGCGGCCCCTGGAACTGCACAATCAGATGTCCAAGAACGAGCTGACGCTCGCGTTCGTGGAGACAGAGGCGGGGCTGGAGGGAGCCATCGAGTACAACACCGACCTCTTCGATGCCTCCACCATCGAGCGGATGTGCGGGCACCTGAGGACGTTGCTGGAGGCGGTGGTGGTGAATCCGGGGCAATGCATCCGGGAGCTGCCGCTGATGGGCGAGGCGGAGCGGAGCCAGGTGCTGGCCTGGGGGGGCACCGAGGCCCCCTTCGAGGGCGAGTGTCTGCATCGGCTGTTCGAGGCCCAGGTGGCTCGGACTCCGGAGGCGGTGGCCGTGGAGATGGAGGGCCAGCGGCTCACGTATGCCGAGCTCGATCGGCGTGCGAATCGCCTGGCCTGGCGGTTGCGGCGGATGGGCGTGGAGCCAGAGGTGGTGGTGGGCCTCTGCGTGGAGCGCGGTCCGGATGTGCTGGTCGGTATGCTGGGCATCCTCAAGGCGGGTGGTGTCTTCCTCCCGTTGGAGCCTGCCTATCCGCCCGAGCGGCTCGAGTTCATGCTCGATGACGCCAGGGCGTCGCTGCTGGTTGCGCACTCGCGGGCGGCTGCCGGGCTGTCGTATTCGGGTCCTCGGCTCCTGCTCGATACGGAGCAGGCCTCCCTGGCGAGCGAGAGTGAGGTCGCTCCGTGCGTGCAGACCACTCCGCGCAACCTCGCCTACGTCATCTACACCTCCGGTTCGACGGGCCGACCCAAGGGGGCGCTGCTCGAGCACCGGGGGGCGGCCAACCTGGTCGAGGCGGCTCATGCGACGCTGGGGGTTGGCCCGGGAGAGCGGGTGCTGCAGTTCGCGCCGATGAGCTTCGATGCCTCCATCTGGGAGATATTTCCCACGCTACTCGGCGGAGCAACGCTGTGCATGGCCCCGAGAGAGCGACTCACCCCGGGTTCTCCTCTCGCCGAGCTATTGGCTCGCGAGCGCATCTCCCTGGTGATGCTGGTCCCCTCGGTTCTGTCCGTGTTGCCGCGGGTGTCGCTGCCGGAACTCAGGATCCTCATCTCGGGCGGAGAGCCCTGCTCCGCGGAGCTCGTCTCCAGGTGGGGGAGAGGCCGTCGCTTCATCAACGCCTACGGACCCACCGAGATCACCGTGTGCGCGACCCTGGGGGAGTGTTCCGTGGGAGAGCGGCCAACCATTGGCACGCCGCTCCAGAACGTGGTGGTGCGGGTGCTGGACGAGGCCATGCGGCTGGTTCCGACGGGCGTGTGGGGCGAGCTGTACATCGGAGGTGTCGGGCTCGCACGGGGATACCTCGCCAGGCCCGAGCTGACCGCGGAGCGTTTCGTGGTCGATCCACTCCGGCCCGGCCAGCGGCTGTACCGGACCGGAGACATCGTCCGCTTCCGTGCCGATGGTCGGCTGGAGTACCTGCGGCGAGCCGATGCGCAGGTGAAGGTGGGAGGCATCCGCATCGAACCGGGAGAAGTGGAGGCGGCGCTCGTGGAGCACCCCTCGGTGCGAGCGGCCCTGGTGGTGGCTCGCGAGGACTCGCCCGGGGAGAGCCGGCTGGTCGCCTACTTCGTGCCAGCGGCCGACGAGCCTCCCACCACCGATGCGCTGCGCGCCTTCCTGCGTCGCTCGCTTCCCGAGCATCTGGTTCCCTCCGCCTTCGTGCCGCTCGAGCGCATCCCGCTCTCCCCGAGCGGGAAGCCCGATCGGCGTGCGCTCCCGGCTCCGGACATGCAACGGCCCGAGCTGCTCGGCGCCTATGCCGCACCGGAGACCGAACTCGAGCAATCGCTCGCGGCCATATGGGCCGAGGTGCTTCGGTTGGACCGGGTGGGAGTGGACGACAACTTCTTCGACCTTGGGGGCAACTCGCTGCGGCTGCAGGCCGTCCACGTGAAGGTCGAGGCGTTGGTGGAACGCAAGGTGCCCATGGTGGGGCTGTTCCAGTTCCCGACGGTCCGCACGCTGGCCATGCACCTCTCGGGAGGTGCTGCGCCCGCTGCGGCCGAGAGCACGGGCGAGGAGCGGCGCGAGGGACTGCGCCGGCTCGCCAGGCAGCGGCGCACACGCCCGGGTTCGAGCTGAGGATCGACGATTGGAGATGAAGGATTTGAACGACGAGAACGCCATCGCCGTCGTGGGCCTCTCCCTGCGCTTTCCCGGAGCGTCGGACGCCCACCGCTTCTGGAACAACCTTGCCTCGGGGGTGGAGTCGGTCTCCATCCTCGACGCCGAGCAACGCTCGAAGGCCGGGCT
>QKJM01000303.1 GCA_003249315.1 Archangium sp. | reverse complement strand
AGCTCCCTATAGGCCACCACCCTCCAGTCCCGCCCCCTGGGATCCTCCATGCTCATTCTACGTATCTGCTCGGAAGAGAAGATCCGAGGTTGCCATCCGCAACCAACCTCTTCACGTTGAGTTTTCAAACCGATCACCCCCGCCCAGGTCTCGCTTGAGCGCAACAAGATACGAAGAGCCGAACTCCGTGAACAACGGGCACATTTGTACTTCACTGAACAAGATCACCGCAAGTGAAAAGCCGGTCAAGAACCCCCACAGTCCGTATGACGCGCCAGGCCATCCAACCCCACCGCGGAGAGGGCGCATCAAGAATTGAGCGGATCCATTAGTTACGACACGAAGCGGACTCCGGCGCCTCACCAGGGGGGGGCTCGATTCTTGAGGTGTCGCATCGTGAGCGTAGGCTCGCGCGCCGGACCTCGAGAACACAGGAGCAACCATGAAGCTGATCTCGGACAGTGCAATCGTGACGGGAGCGGGACAGGGCATCGGAATGGGAATCGCGGCGCGTCTCATGCGGGACGGCGCCAACGTGCTCCTCTTCGGCCGAACCCAGGAGAAGGTGGAGGCAGCGGCCAGAGAACTCAACCAGTCGATGGAAGGACGCACGCGAGCCGTGCCCTTCGCGGGGAACGTCATCCACGCGGAGGACGTGGCGAAGGCCCTCGAGGTCGCCACGCGTGAGTTCGGCCTCCCGGGCATCCTGGTGAACAACGCCGGGACGGCCACCCTCCGACCGATCATCGATCTGCCGGAGGAGGAGTTCGACCTGGTCATGGACATCAACCTCAAGGGGCCCTTCCTCTTCACCCAGGCGCTCGCGAAAGCGCTCGTCGCGGCGAAGCAGCCCGGCTCCATCGTCAACATCTCCTCGTTGAACCAGATGGCCGTGACGGACGGAGCCGCCCACTACTGCGCCTCCAAGGCGGGGCTCGCGAACTTCTCGAAGGTCGCGGCCTCGGAGCTGGGGCGGTACGGCATTCGGGTGAACGTCGTGGCCCCGGGAGCCATCCGCACGCCCCTGGCCGAGGGAGCCGGACTCACGACGGGAGCCATGGAGAGGGAATTCCTCGTCCGTACGCCGCTAGGGAAGCCGTGCGGCGAGCCGGAGGACGTGGCGAAGGTGGTGTCGTTCCTCTGCAGCGATCTCGCGTCGTGGATCACCGGCGACACCCTCGCGGTCGACGGTGGCAATCACATCCGAGGGCTCCACAGCTACGCGGACACGCTGGGCATCACCCGTCCCGTGGAGTCCTGAGTCAGGCTCGCGGCTTCAGGCCTCGCGGGATTGTGTGAAGGAGCGGGCACCAAGGCGCCCCGGCAGGAGGAGCGCCCCAACCACGGCCAGCACTGTCACCCCCGCGAGCGCAGCCATCGCACCGAGCGTGGCGGGCCCGGGGGAAGACAGGGGCTCCCCCCGAAGTGCCTGCCATGTGACTACCAGCACGGTGCCGCCATAGGCGAGCGCGGTCGCCCACACCAACCCCACTCGGGCCCGCGCCCGCAGCCTCCTGCCCACCCGGCTGCGGCCCAGCCAGACGGCGAGCAGCGGGAGCACCTGCATCGCGTGCAGGCCGAGGAAGTGAGGCACGCGCAGGTCGCCCCCCTCGGTGCTCCAGCCAAGCACCGGCAGCCCGGAGCCTCCGTCCGCAACACCCACGCCATGCGCGCCCGACTCGGCCGGAAGACCCTGACGGAGCGTCTCCAACTGAGCCGCCGAGGGCTGCGTCATCACGCCCCCCAGCCCCGCGCCGATCAGCGAGAGGAGCAGCCCGAGCCGCATCGACCAGGCCAACGCGCCGTCCTCCAGCCGCTGACGGAAGAGCATCCACGCGGTCACACATCCTGCCCCCCAGGCCACCAGGATGCCCACGGCCATCACATTGAAGAGCACGCCATCGAACACGGTGGTCATGTTGAAGTGGCTGCGCACCCCGCGTGCGGCCTGCAGGGCGATGATGGCGAGCTCCACCACCATCATCGCCGCGGTCACCCTGCCGATGATCCGCACCGCCCGCTGACGCCCCTCCACGAACGACAGCATCCACGCGAGCGTGAGCGAGTAGACAGGGATGGAAAGGGCGAACTTCGCGGGCTTCACCCACACGGGCTCCCCGACCACCAGCCGCGAGTCGACCACGCACCCCACGAGGAAGAATACCAGCAGGCCCAGGTTCAACGCGGACACGGCGACCAGCGCGGGGCTCGTATCCCACAGACGGCGGAGCATCCGCGTCAGGCCTCCGGCTCCAGCATTCCGGCTCATCACGCCACCTCCTTCATGACAGCATCAGCCTTCACCCGGTGCATCTCCGGGGAGCGAGTGGCCACGGTCCGCACGGCGAGGTACGCGAGCAGCCCCACCGGCCCCACCATCAGCGTCAGGAACAACACCGGCGCCATGAGCAGCGGGCTCACGCGCCGCTCCCGCGCATCCAGGTAGGCCCACCGGCCCACGAACAGATCGAAGGAGAGGAAGTGTACCCAGGCCAGCGTCGCCCCCGCCGGGCTCGCCAGCAGCGCCGAGACGGTCGACAACTCCGGGCGCATCACCACGGGCAGCACCTCCGCCGCCCGGGGCAACATGAGCGCCAGGTACAGCAATGCGGGCAGCACCGGCCCGAGCGGCCAGCGCATGAGCCGCTCCGTGAGCCGGGCTCCGGGGAAGAAGGTCATCAACACCCAGAACGGCATGACGAGCAGGGAGCTCGCCTCGAAGATACGTTCCATTCCCAACCTCACTGTCACTGCGGTTTACGAGCGTTAACATCGAGGACAAAAAAAAGACGGGCTCAGGCATCGAGGCCCGCGAAGAGCCGATCGAGAGAGCGACGGTACGTCTCCCGGAAGACGGGCTCGGTCTGCCCGGTGGCCCCCGTCAGGAAGAGCGAGACGAGCCCATGCACGTGGGCCCAGATGGCGATGGCCACACCCTCGGGCTCGTCGGCGCGCAACGCACCGGCCTGCATGCACTCGCGCACCCGGTCCACCAGGAAGTGGAACGTGGAGCTCTGATGCGGGCCATCCGTCTCCTCGCAGGCCACCACCGCGGGATGAGGTGCCATGAAGATGGTCCGATACATCTCCGGCTGCTCCAGGGCGAAGTCCAGGTAGGCCTGGCCGCTCAGTCGCAGGCGCTCACTCGCACTCGAGCCACGGAGGGCCCGGTACAGGTAGCCACCGAAGCTCTCGAAGCCCGCGCCGATGACCGCGCGCAGCAACGCGTCCTTGTTCTCGAAGTGCCGGTAGAGCGCCGTGGCCGTCACCCCCACCCGCTCGGCCACGCTGCGCATGGTCACGGCCTCCGCCCCTCCGGCCAGGAAGAGCTCACGCGTGGCATTCAGGATGCGGGTTCGGGCCTCGGTCATGTTAACGAGTGTCAACCAAAAGCCCACGCGAGTCAACCCCGCTGCGCTACCTCACGGGCGTATCCCCTTCTGCAGGCCCAGCGCGGTGAGGCTGACGTCCGGCGTATCGCGCCCATGGTCACATCCCAGCCCTGCACACGAACGGGCTGCTTCAGGCGCCCACCGGCTGTTGCACGAAGAACGCGGGCTGGTATAGTCGAGCGCTGTATGTGCGCATGAGTGCGCGCACTCCACTGGTGATCGAGTTCATGAAGACCCTCTGCCCAGCTCCGCTGAAGTCCGGTACGCGCTGGGCCGTGGTGCGTCGAGTGCTGCTCGTTCACGGACGGGCGGCTGCCTGGCTTCAGGCCCGCGCCGCCCGCCCCCAGATCTAGACCCCGGCGCGCGGCGTCCCGTCCCCTTCCAAAGAATCGCCAGGCACGCTTCTGCGTGGCCCCACCTGCTCACCCACACGAGCGGGCACGGAATCGGCTCCACGCCCCCCCTCCCCGGCTCCCGTCCGGGCCCCTGCGCCTCTCGAATGACCCCAAGCCGCGACGCGGCCACTGCCCCAAGAGGAAGACAGCAATGACTCAAGAACGACGCATCATCATCACGGAGCTCGATAACGAGCGTCTCCAACGCACCATCGAGCAGCATGGCGGAGGGCGCAACGCCGAGCTGGTCGAGATGCTGGAGCAGGAGCTGGCCCGAGCTGAGATCATGAGCGCCGAGGACATCCCACCGGACGTGGTGACGATGAACAGCACCGTCGTCTTCGAAGACGAGGAGACGAGCGCGCGCCGGGAGATCACACTCAGCTACCCCCAGGATGCGCGCAGCGACGAGGGCCGCATCTCCGTGCTCGCCCCCATCGGAAGCGCCCTCCTCGGTCTTTCCGCCGGCCAGGCCATTGAATGGCCCGTCCCGGGCGGACGTACCCGGCGGCTCCGCATCGTGGCCGTGACGTACCAACCCGAGGCGGCAGGGCACCTCCACCTCTAACCCGAGCGGCGCTTCCGCGCCATCCAGAGGGAGCCCCGCGGCAAGGGCTCCTGCTCCATCAAGCGAGGACCGTGGGCGATGCGCGACGACCGCTGGCAGAATGTGCTCCAGGCTGCGTTCCGCCTGGAGGAGCAACTGAGCCCCGAAATGGGTGACACACCCGAGAACAGCGGACCCCAGGTGTGCGCCCTGCTGGACAATCTCCTGGAGGTGTTCCCCTCGAGCATCGACCCTGTCGATGATTTCGAGGGGTTCGCCGTCCGCCGGCTCGCGCAGGCGCTTCGGCGCGCCCTGTGTGACGAATAACCCTCTTGTCACTGCTACCAGGCGGACATGGGCCCCAGGTCGATGAGGTTATCGAAGCCCTTGTCCCTCAGGATGTGCTCCGCACGCCGGCTCCGGTTACCGCTGCGGCAGTAGATGACGATGCCTGCCTTCCCCGAGGGCAGCTCCTTCGCACGCTGCGCCAGTTGGTCCACGGGGATGTTCACCGCGCCCTGGATGTGCCCGCTCGCGAACTCCTCGGGCGTGCGCACATCCAGCAGCAGCGCGCCCTGCTCCACGGCCTGGTGAGCCTGCTGGGAGCGGGTGGACAGGGTCCGCGCGCGGAACATGAGGAACACCACGGCGCCCGCCACCAGCACCGCGAACAAAATCCACCGAGGCATCGTCGTCATCCTGGTTGGAGCCACCGCGCCCGGCCCAGGATTCACCCCCTCGATTCCAGAGCGGGCTCAGAGGTTCACCAGCACCATCTCCAGCGGGCGCGGCATCCCCTCCGCGTGGAACTCGACGTACAGCTTCCGGCTCGCATCCCACTCCCTGCCCTCCCCCTGTCCCAGCTTCAGGAGGGCGAAGTTGCGCTTCCACAGGATGCGCGACCCCGGGTTGCCGGGGATGGGTAACAGCGAGCCCCGGAACTGGCCTCCTTCGGAGAGGTCGTGCCGCACCGACCGAGTTCCATGCCTGATGACGAAGGACTTGAGCCCCGTGGGGGCCGGGTGGGCAATCCCCGACGAGGTCACCTGGTAGAACTCGGGACGCCTGCCGTTCCGCAGGGAGTGGATGTCGCTCCAGATGCGCGCCACCGTCCCGACGTGCGCGTCACCACACAGGAGGGTCGGCTCCACGTCCTGACGCCGCACCATGAAGTCGAACAGCAGCATCAACAGCCGCCGACACTCCTCGAGGTTGTTCGGAGACACCCAGGTGTCACGCAGGTCGTCCTCCACACCGAGGACATCGCCCGTCCTCTCGATGATGCGGAGCACCCCGGCCACCTTGGCGTGGACGAGGGGTACACCCACCACGACGTAGAGCCAGCGCAGCGACGGGTCCTCCGTCCAGGCGTCGAGCACCGTCTCGAGGACACCGAGCTGGTTCTCCCCCAGGACGCACGAGCGCAGGTAATCCCGTCTCGAGCGGGCATCCAGCAGGATGAAGCCGATCCCGTGCGAGCGGAAGCAGGAGAAGAACGAGTCCTCGGCCGGCACCGGTGTCCCATCCTTGAGCCTGAGAAAGGCCGGATCCATCGGCGGGTTGTTGATGGCCTGGAACTCCCGGAAGGCCTGCGCCGCCGCCTGGAAGTAGCGCTGAGACGACTCGAGCTCGTCGTCGTCGTTCGAGCCGTAGCCATCGTAGATGTCGTGATCGTCCCACATCATCACGGAGGGGCAGCTCGCGAGGACGTCGCGGATGGGGGTGTTCTCACCCCAGAGACTCACGTACTCCCTCCGGTACTCGGCGGTGAGCACCTCGACGGAGGGCCCCGAGGTGTACTTCTCGTACCGGCGCCAGATGTCATCCGCGTAGACCTGATCTCCACAGTGGAGGAGGAGATCCACGCGCCCCGCGTCGATCTGCTCCCGCAAGCGGTTCCACATGTCGAAGCGGGTGCGCTCGTCCGTATGCTCGATGGCATTGCAGCTCAGCAAGGCGACGCGCAGCGGCTGGCCCGGGTCCGCGGGAAGAAGGCGGAAGGAGTACCGGCGCGACGCCTCGGACAGGAGCGCCGAGGCCATGGGCGTCGGGAGTCCCAGCGGCGCGCAGTCCACGGCGTAGCGGATGGTCGCCCCCGGTGTCAGTCCGGAGAGCTCGAAGGTACCCCTCCGGAAGGGAGGCGCCTCCTGGAGCGGGATGGAGAGGAGTTGCTCTCCGCCCTGCTCTCCTTCCGACCACGCCAGATGCGCCACCGGGGTGCTCGCGTCCGCCACCACGGTGATTCGTGCGCTCGTGCTCGTACAGGCCCCCACGAAGAGCGCTCGTGCCTCGGCCATCGGGAGTTCCCCCTTCTCCCCATCAGGGGTCCATGAACATCTTGGGGCCCCCCGTCCGCTCCGACAAACACCTCCGGCGCGGGGTGTCCGGGAGGGTACAGAGCCAGGGACCCTCCCGCGGGAAGAGCGAGGCGCGGTGTCCGGGAGCCCAGCCCGGACACCGCGTGGATTACGGCGCGGGCGGCGTGCCCCAGGTGGTCGTGGCCATCACGTGCGGCTCGGCCATGCCCGTGTTCCGCCACGCGTCCAGCAGATCCTGCCCCGTGCTGGCCAGGAAGGCGTTGCCCCGGTCATTGCCCAGGTAGAGGAACTGGATGTACTCCCAGGAGATGGGTTGGTACAGGAGCTGGATGGTGGCGTAGGTGGCCCCCACGGGCGGGTTGAGCGGAACGAGATCCTTGTGATCGTAGAAGCCGCCCGTACCAGGGTCACCGAACTGCGTATCGGGCACGGGCAGGGAGTTGCGCTTGCGCGCCTCGTCGTAGCTCATCCGATAGGGGGGGATGCGGTTGTCCTTGGACACGTGATTGTTGAGGACGAAGTGGAACGTCTCGTGCGAGGTGCCCGGCGCCTGGGCGGCGAGCTGCGCGAGCGTCAGGGTGACGACGCCGCTGCTCCGATCATAGGCCAGGGGCATGTCGGGGCTCTTGCCCAGGGAGAGGAGCTGGTTGGCCCACTCCTGCGTCATCGCGCCATGGGCCTCGTAGATGCGGGTGTTGGGATCATGCAGATCCATCAGGCTGCGCACCTGGAGCGGGTTGCCGTCGAGGGTGGCGTCGAGCGAGCCGTAGGCGCCGTCCTCGCGCAGGAGCGAGCCATCGCTGGCGTACCACTTCATGTTGAGCCACATGCGACGCCCCTCGGGGTAGCCGCTGATGAGCTTGTGGCCGGTGAGATTGATGACGCTGAGCGTGTTGCTGGAGACGGACAGCGCCGCGGCGCGCTCGAGCATCGCCCGGGCCCGGAGCGTGCCATCCGACAGCCCGCTCTTCTCGTCCGTGGACAGGCCCCCGCCGAGCCGCAGGCGGCCCAACCCATCCAGCCAGGCGATGGCATCCGGCGCCCAGTAGTTGCCACCCGTCAGATCGTGCAGGGGCAGATCGTTCCGCAGGGGCGGGTTCTTGTTGCAGCCCTTCCCGGTGACGGGAGCCATGTGACAGCTCTGGCAGGAGAAGAGACGCGGGGTGCCGTCGGCGTAGTTACCGCCGGTGCCGGCGGCCTGGGCGGCCTCGTAGGCGTACTGAAGGGAGCCGGCCTGCAGCTCGGTGGGCAGGGAGAGGTAGTCGGCCACGCGCATGTTGGCGAAGGCGCTGGACTGGTGCTCGCTGAAGGTCCGCTCGACGACGCCGTAGGCGTAGGGCGGGTTCTTGAAGGCTGCCTTGTCGGTGACGGGTGCGCCCGGCACACCACTGTACTGGCCGGGCTGCAGCGGCACCTGCGCCCCGTTGTTGTGCGCCAGATCCCCCGTCACCGGGTTGGACACGTCATGGCATGTGCCACACAGCTCCGAGGAGCGGTGATATCCAGACTTGGGCGCCTGGTGTCGGGCCGTGGCGTCCGAGTAGGGGCCGAGCTTGTGCGCCCCACCCCACAGCACATACTGGCCTCCGCCGTAGTGGGCCTCGGGAGGCGTGCCGCTCTGGGCCACGAAGGGCGCGTTCTGCGTCCCCACGTGCTCGGTGCCCGCCGGGTTGGTCAACTTGTGGCACAGGTCACAGCTCACCCCCGTGGCATCGCTCGCCTGCAGCGCCGAGCCGTCCGTCGGCGTCGAGCGCCCCGCCAACCACCCGCCCGACACGTGGCAGCGGATGCACAGATCCCCCGAGCCGTCGAAGTCCTTCTCCGCCACCGCCAGCGTCGCCCAGAAGACCGGATCCCGACTCGCGTGCGCCATCATGCTCCCGCGCCAGTTGTGCGCGGGCTCCACCGATGCGTCGTACCCGCCGTGGCAGTTGTCGCACTTGTTCGGTGACTCGAGGTTCGTCACCTCTCCAGGCTGCGTGCCCGGTAGCTGCACCTCGGTGGGCACCGTGAGCGCCGTCGCACCAATCGCCGTCATCAGTGTGGCCACCAGACCACCCACTCCCAGGAACTCGGGTCTCAACATGACTCGTCACCTCCAGCGGGAAAAGCAAACTACAGCAACAATGAAAAAAGACTCAATAGACATATTTACCGGAAGTGATTTTCACATTTACTTTTAGAGTGAGACGTAAATAAGGAGACGTCGCGCCGCCCCAGAAGGCCACCAGCAGGGGCGGTTCAGGCAGGGGAACCAACCGGCCACGGTGAGGGTCGCGAGGAGGAGCCCATCCAGGGGTGGGCGAGCGCCCCATTCGCTGATATTGAACTAATCCATGCCTCCTGCATCTCCCGTGAATCCCTGGTTCCCCCTCCGCAAGCCTCGTCCAGACACGAAGCTGCGGCTGTTCTGCTTCCCCTTCGCGGGAGGGAGCACCGCGGCCTTCACCGGGTGGGACGCGGCGTTGCCGGCGGGTGTGGAGCTGTGCGCCGTACAGCTCCCCGGCCGGGAGCGGCGCTTCCTCGAGCCCGCAGTCCGGCAGCTCCCCGCGCTGCTGGATGCGCTGGAGCCAGCCCTCGCCCCGCTGCTGGACAAGCCCTTCGCCTTCTTCGGCTACAGCATGGGCACGCGCATCGCCCTGGCACTCACCCAGCGCTGGCAGACCCGCGGCGCTCCCCTTCCCCGCGGGCTCGTCCTGGCCGCCGCCGGCGCCCCCCACCTCCCCCGCACCTCCCGCGAGGATCTGGACGACGCGCGCTTCATCGAGCTGCTCCGCAGCTACGAGGGCACTCCCGCCGAGGTCTTCGCCCACCGCGAGCTGCTGGAGATGGTGCTACCTACCCTCCGTGCCGACTTCGCCATCGCCGACAGCGTCCTCGCCGCCGAGCCGGTGTCCATCCCCCTCTCCGCCTGGAGTGGCACGGAGGATCCGCATGTCACTCCGGAGACGCTCGATCGCTGGCGCGAGCTGACCACTGGAGAGTTCCGCACCCGCATCTTCCCCGGCAGGCACTTCTTCATCCGCACCGCCCGGGACTCCCTCCTGACCGCGCTGAGAGAGGAGCTCACCGGCTGGTGTCCCGAGCTCCGCTCCTAGGCGGAGACGAACCAGGGCTCCCCTTCCCCCGCCAGCGGCACCGTCCGCTGGCATCGCACCCGCAACGGCAGGCCCCGGTCCCGGCGCACCGCCACCGCCGCCGGGTGCCGCTCCGAGAAGCGCAGCGGCACGAACTTCCAGGCCTCGGGCTCATCCTCCATCCGAGGATCGAACGAGATGCGAGGCAGCCGGCCCGGCTCCAGGTGGAAGGCGAACTGATCGAGCGGCAAGCTCAGGCCCGCGCCTCGCGCCTTGATGTAGGCCTCCTTCAACGTCCAGAGCTCGAAGAAGCGCTCCCGCTGGCGCTCGACGGGCAGGGCCCGCAGGGCCGCCACCTCCGCGGGAGCGAAGAAGGAGTCGGCCAGCTCCACCGTCTGGCCCGGGCGCAGGGCATCCTCCACGTCCGCGCCCACATCCACCCCTAGCGCCACCGCGCACACCGCCATGCCATCCGTGTGCGAGAGGTTGAAGCGCAGCGGCGGCAACCCCTCCCCCGCCACCTCGGGACGCCCATAGGCGTTGGTGACGAAGCGCCAGGCCTCGGGGGCCATCGGCGCGTAGCGTGACAGGGTGGTGCGCACCAGCGCGTGGGACACCAGGTACTGGTGCCGGTGCTTCTCGAAACGGAAGCGCAGGTGGCGCTCCCGCTCGCCTTCGTCCAGCAGCGCCCGGTAGGCCTCGAGCAACCGGGGCTCCGTCACCCCTTCCGGCTCCACCACCCAGAAGTGGACCTCGTCGGGACTCAGCGTCAGGAGCGGCTCGGTGGCGGGGCGCGACGACATGGCCCCATCCACCTAGCGCGTCTCGGGCTCGCGCGCCAGCCTCACTGCCCGCCCAGGGTGCCCAGCTCCAGCTCCAGATCGAAGGACAGGTCCGGCGACGTCTTCCCGGTCTGCTTCACCATCACCCCGATGATGTTCTCCCCCCTGACGAACGGCTCGATGGGGATGACCTCCTCGGCGCGCTCGTTCTCCGCGCTGGCGCTCGCGTACAGCGAATGCGCGGTGCCAGAGACCATGTTCCGGGAGAGCACCTGCTTGCCGTTCACATACACCACGATGCCGTCGTCGAAGAGGACACGCAGCGTGGCCGCGGTGACGGGTCCCTCCAGGGTGAGCTTCCTGCGGAAGTAGACGCTCGACTGGTAGGGAGAGGTGCGGGCGAGCACCGTGGTCTCGTCACCGTCACCGTACCCGAGCTGCCCCGCGCCGGACTTCCAGGCCGAGTCGTCGAAGTCCAGCGTGTTCCAGTCCGCCCCCGGGGCGGTCCCGCTGTCCTCGTACTTCCACACGGAGCCGAAGGGGATGGAGACCTCCTGCTTCCGCACGAGAATGGAGAAGGGGGCGTCACTCACGTCCGCGGGCGAGACGGAGCAGGCCCGAGACACGCGCACCCGCGCCAGGGAGGTGCTCACCTCCGGCACCATCCACGTGTACGTCCCCGTGTTCTCCAGGCCGGAGGCGATCTCCAACCAGCTCGCTCCATCGTCCGTGGAGTACGCCAGATCCACCGTCGAGACGATCCCCGTGGTGTTCCAGGTGATGGTGGTGGAGGTGCCCGGCTCGAGGACCCCTCCACCATTGGGCGCCGTCACCACCAGCGTCTCACGATCTGGAGCGGCGGCGGGCTCGAACTCCAGGGAGAGCGCGAAGGTGAGATCCGTCGAGCTCGCGCTCACCTGCTTCACCATGGCCGTCACGATGTTCTCTCCCAGGCGGAACGGGTTGGGAGAGATCGGAACGGAGGCGCGCTCGTACGCGTTGGTCACCGAGCCGGAGGCCCAGGCCGCGTGGGCGGTGCCGCCGTCCATGTTGCGAGAGAAGACGGGCACGCCGTTGATCCACACGGCGATGCCATCGTCGTACAGCAACTCGAGGTTGGCGGCGGAGATGGCGGTGTCCAGGGAGAACGTCTTGCGGAAGTAGACGGAGGGAATGGTGGGCTCGCCCTTGCTCAACGTCGTGCTCTCGTCCCCGTCCCCGTAGCCGAGCTGCCCTCGCCCGGACTTCCACGCCGAGTCATCGAAGTCCGCGGCGAGCCAGGCGGTGCCATGGTCGAGGCCGCGATCGTCGTACTTCCACGTGTCACTGAGGACGATGGCCTTGCGGAAGCGCGGCACCTCGAGTCCCACGCGGACCATGCGCGCCACCGAGGGCACGCCCTTGGAATTCACGAGGAACAGCATGTAATAGCCCGGGGGCGCGGCGACGTTGCTCTCGGGGGCGGTCACGTCCAGGCCCGTCCCCGCCCGGGTGAAGTCCAGGGTGAGGAGTCGCTGATTCTGATCGAACGCATGGGTCACCGAGCCCAGCGCGATCAGCGTCACCTTGGTCACGCTCGCCGCATCGGGGGTCGCCACGCGAAACACCTCCCGGGGCATGACACTCTCCGGCGCGCTGGAGATGGAGGGACGCGCGCCCTTGAAGAGGTACGGCGGCGAGAAGATCTGCGCCGACTGCCGGTGGCGACCGCCTCCCGTCATCACCCGCCCGTCCGGCAGCAGGAGCGCCGTCGAGTGGTAGCCGCGGTACTCCGCCGCGGGAGCCAGCAGCGTCCAGGTGTTGGAGGCCGGATCATACAGCTCCGGCTGGAAAACGGGTTTGGAGCCATCGTCGAACGTCTCTCCGCTGCTCCCGCCCGTCACCAGCGTCGTGCCATCCGGCAGCAGGGTGGCGTTGAGCTGCCGCCGAGGATGGTGCATGGGGGCCACGTACCGCCAGGAGGGCGACGGCGCCGCCAGATCGATCTCCTCCGCCTTCTCGGTGGGCGGCTTGCCCCCGCCGACGATGAGCACCTTCGAGCCATACATCACCGCCGCGCCATAGTCCCGGCCGCCATGGAGGCTGCGCGTGGAATCGAACCAGGTGCCGGTGCCCTCTGGATCCAACCAGCGGTTGACGCGCCACGGCCCGGCGAAGAAGAGCTTGCCGTTGGGCGCCAGGAACATGCGCGGGTAGTACGGCAGAGTCCTCTCGGCGGTGACCAGGTCGCGCAGCGTGTTCGTCTCGGCCTGCCACACCTGAGGCAGCGGATTCGTCATCCCCGCTTCGTGGGTCTCCCCCGAGAGGATCACCACGTCGCCGTTGGGCAGCGTGGTGTTGGTGGGATACCAGCGGTTGTCATTCATGTCCGGGGCTTTGCTCCACTTGAGCGTGAAGGGGTTGAAGATGCGAACATGCTTCACCCCCACGTGGGACTCGACGTGCCCCCCCGTCAGCAGCAGCCGCCCGTCCGCCAGGAAGGAGTGGCCCGCGCAGAAGATGTTGAAGTCCGCCCGCGGCAGATCCGTCAGCTTCCCTGTCTTCGGATCCCACAACTGCGGCGGCTGCAGCCCCTCCTCGAACTCGCCAAAGAACATCACCTTGCCCGTGGGTAGCAGGTGCGAGTGCGTGGCGGACACCGGCCACTCCATCACCTCCGACCACTGTCCTTCGTCGGCCGGCCCCGCCTCCGCCACCAGCGGCGCCAGCGCCAGCGGCAGGCAAGCAGCCATCCCCAGACAACCCCGTCGTACAGCCCTGTATCCCTTGAATCCCATCAACCCCCTCCTCCACGCCCATGATCCACGCCCATGCTCGGCGGTGAACCTAGGGTGTACCTACCCGACGCCAACCAGCACGCCGGTCCGGGCCTCCTGTCCATGAGCGACACATGCCTGTGCGCGTGTATCCATACATCCGACACCAGCACAAGAGGATACACGAGAGGGAAGGCATCTCTCCTGCCCTCGCGGGCAGTTGTGCGGAGGGTGGCACGGGTCGAGTTTGAGGCCGCCCGGTGATGTCGAGCCAGGCGCGGGTTCGTGGGGGGAGAGAATGGGTGGCGTGGGGCAGGAGCGGGCGGGGGATTGATGGAACTCTTTCCCATCCACCTGATGGTCGTCCTGGTGCTGATGAACCGGTACGTGCTCGGGCCGCTGCTGCGGCGGGTGCGAGACAGCCGGGTCGCCGCCACGGACGACAGCTACC
>QKJM01000747.1 GCA_003249315.1 Archangium sp. | reverse complement strand
AACGACGGGGGCGGCATCTTCTCCTTCCTGCCCATCGCCCGGACGACGGAGCACTTCGAACTGCTCTTCGGCACCCCCCACGGGCTGGAGCTCTCGCACGCGGCGGCGCTCTTCGGAGCGAGCTTCCACCGCCCGGAGACTCCCGCGGCGCTGCGCGCGGCGGTGAGGGAGGGGATGGAAGGCGGACTGCACCTCATCGAGGTCCGGACGGATCGGGCGGGCAATGTCGAGCAGCACCAGCGACTCTTCGCGCGGTTGACGGCCGCGCTGGGGGATGGCCCCTGGTGAGGGCTGGCCGGGGAGCGGCTCGGTGCTACTTCCCCTCCCTCGGCTTCTCCATCCACAGCTCCTCGAAGCGCACCTGGGGAGGGGCCTGGTGCAGCCGCAGCCCCTGGAGCCGGGCGCGGGCGGCCGCGTAGCCCCGCTGGTGGAAGAGGGGAATGAGGGGGCACTCCTGGTGGACGATCTTCTCCGCGCGCCGGTAGAGCTGCTTGCGCTGCTCCGGGTCGATGGTGACGCGCGCCTCGTCCGTCAGCCTGTCCAGCTCCGCGTTGTGGTAGCCGAGCGAGTACACCGTCTGCGCGTTCGAATTGAGCAGGAAGTGGAGGAAGTTGTCCGGGTCCGGGTAGTCGGCGATCCACCCCACCCGGAAGGCGGGCAGGCGCCCCTCTCGCCGCCGCGAGGCGAACTCCTGGGCCGACAGGTTCTCGTGTGACAGCTCCAGCAGCCCGGCCTCCACCAGCGGCCGGAAGAGGATGGCGTCCTCGTCCGAGGTGTCGCGCCCCGACACCTGGTGCATCTTCAGCCGCAGTGTCCGTACCCCGGCCTCGCGCAGCAGCCGCCCGGCCAGCTCCACATCCAGACGCGGTTCGGGCAGCAGGCCCTCGTTGTCGAGCAGCTCCGGCGGCGTCAGCGAGCGCGCCACGCGCGCGCCCTGGTGGAAGCGGTTCACCATCCCCTGCACGTCCAGCCCCACGCGCAGCGCCTGTCGCACTCGCACGTCGTCGTATGGCGGCTCGCGCAGGTTGAAGCCCACGAAGGAGGTGGCCGGCGCGGTGCTGCCCACCACATGGTTCCCCTCCCCCTCCAGCGAGGTTACGTGCGCGGCGTACAGGTGCGAGACGAGGTCCACCTTCCGCTCGCGCAGGGCGCTCACCGCCTCCTCGCGGGAGCCCATCATGTGGAACTCCAGGCGATCCAACAGCGGCGGCTGGCGCCACCAGGCGGGGTTGCGCTCCAGGGCGATGAGGCCCCTGTCGTAGCTCACCGGCCGGAAGGGGCCGGTGCCCAGCGCCTGTCCGTGCTCGTCCAGCTTCGCCACCGCCGTGCGGGGGAGGGCCATCAGGTGCAGGAAGAAGGCCCGGGGCTCCACCAGCCGCAGCTCCAGGGTCTGCTCGTCCAGCACCTCGATGCCCGTCACCTCTCGCGCCTGGCCATCCATGTAGGCCCGCGCCCCCTCGACATCGTCCAGCAGTCCCCGGTCCGGCGACTTGAGCACCGGATCCAACAGCCGCTCGAAGTGGCGCTTCACGTCCTGGGCGGTGAGGGGCTGGCCGTCGTGGAAGGTGATGCCGCGGCGCAGGTGGAAGCGGTAGCGGCACGCCGAGGGGTCCGCCTCCCAGCGCTCGGCCAGGTCCGGCACCAGCACCCCATCATCCAGCCGCAGGAGGCTGGAGAAGACGCAGCCGCTCATCTCCACCATCTGGTTGTCCACGCTGAAGAGAGGATCCAACCCGCCATGGGCCTGGACGAAGGCCGTCTGGTGGATTCCCACTCGCAGCACACCGCCCGGGTTGGGCGTGGGCAGCTTGAAGCGGAAGACCTCGCCTTCCAGGGTGGCCGCCTCGCGCGCGAGCTGCTCCACCGTGCGGCTCAGCCCGTCGCCGATGCGGACGACCTGGCGCGCGTCCTCGCGCACCCGCGACACCTCCTCGCTGATGGCCGAGTCCCCGCGCATCAGCACCTCGTGCGCCGAGCGAATCTCCTCGATAGCGGTGCTCAGCCGCACCACCGCGTTGGACAGGTCCCTGCCGGTGCGCGCCTGGCCCTCCGCCTTCTGCGAGGCCTCCTGCGCGAGCTGCGCCATCTTCTGCGTCTGGTGTACCAGCTCGCGCCCGTGCCCCGCCTGCTCGATGGCCGCCCGCGTCACGTCGTCCACCCGCCGCGCCACCCGTCGGCTGGCCTCCACCACCGTGCTGCCTTGCGCCTCCAGCCGCTTCGTCTCCGCCAGCGTCGCCTCCACCGCGGTGAAGGTGCGCTGGGTGATGGAGCGGATCTCCATCAGCGCCTCGGCCGCCCGGTCTCCGAGCAGCACGCCCGCGCCGGCCTGCTCGCGGCCCTCCTTCACCAGCGCCACCGCCGTGCCCACCTCCTGGCGCACGCCCGTCACCATGGTGGAGATCTCCCGCGTGGAGCGCGCGGTGCGCTCGGCCAGGCTGCGGATTTCATCCGCCACCACCCCGAAGGGCCTCCCGTGCTCGCCCGCCTGCGCGGCGATGATGGCCGCGTTGAGGGCCAGCAGGTTCGTCTGGTCGGCGATCTCCTGGATGACGTCGACGATGCGGCCGATCTGCGTGGAGCGCACGCCCAGCGAGTCCACCAGCTCCGCGGCCTTGCGGACCGTCTCCTCCACCCGGTACATGCCCTGCACGCAGTCGTTGACCAGCACCTCGCCGCGCTCGGCGGTGGCCGTCACCGCGTGCGCCAGCTCGTTGGTCTCCGAGGCGCGTCGGCGGACCGCGTCGATGCCCGTCTCCACCAGCGCGACGAAGGCCTCGGCCTCGCTGGCGAAGCGCGCCAGCTCGTCGCCCGAGGAGGCGATGTGGTGCAGCCGCTCGCTCATGGCCTGCACCTGCTGGGTGGTGCGGTGCGAGAAGTCGTCCAGCGCCAGCAGCGCCTCGGCCACCTGCCCCAGCCGCTCGCTCATCTCCACCAGCGAGCCCGTCGTCTCCTGGGCGAAGGCGTCCAACTGCCCCACGCGCCGCCCCGCGGCCTGGAGGCTCTGCCCCATGCTGGCCACCGACTCCAGGGAGCGGTCCACCGCCTCTCCCTGTCGCCGCGCGGACTCCAGCAGCACGCGCACCTCCTCCATCACTCCCTGGCAGGTGCGGTGGACGTTGACCGTCACCCGCTGCACCTGGCTGAAGGCCCGTCGCAGCGAGAAGAGCAGCCGGCGGATGTCGCGCTGGTTCCCCGAGCTGGCATGGTTGCTGGGCGTGGTCAGGTCTCCCTCGGCCAGCCGCACCAGGAAGCGGGAGCGATCCTTCGTCCGCTCCGAAATCCAGTGGAACCAGAAGGCGTAGCTCACCACCAGCAGCGTCAGTGGCGAGGCTCCCAGCAGCACGGCCCACGCACGGGGCTCCAGCGGTTGGTTGGTGGCGAGATTCAGCAGCCCGCCCAGCACGAGGGCGATGCTGAATCCCCCGACGAACATGAAGACGAAGAGGTACTTTCGGGCGGACATTTGAGCGGCTCCCACCGTACCCCGCATTCTCTCCTTGATCCTCTATTCAGCGCACCCCCGGCTCCTCCTGGCCCTCCTCCCGGCCCTCCTGCTCGCTCCGCTCGAAAGCGGAGGAGCGCCCGCCCCCTCCGAGGAGACGGCCCGCTTCGCCTTCGCCTGGCGCGGGGTGCCGGTGGGCACCGTCACCCTCTCGCTCACTCGCGGGGGAAGGCGCTTCACCTACACCTCTC
>QKJM01000246.1 GCA_003249315.1 Archangium sp. | reverse complement strand
CCATCGGCGCGGCAACGCGGCGAAGCGGCCCTCTCCTCGTTGTGCGCCTGTCTCTCGAGGCGGTCCTCGCTGACTTCGCCCCGGAGCGAACCTCGAACATCCGCTCGTCGTAAAGGCCTGCGAGGAGCGGCACGAAGACATCCAGGAGGCAGGACTCGCCCGGCCCGGCGAGCACACGCGCGAGGAACATCTTGCTTCGAATCCCTGTCCACATGGCCGGTGCGCTGCTCCACCACCGCCCGATTCCACATCAGGTCATAGTGAATGAGATGCCGACAGTGGCGATGGAGATCAATCCCCGCCCCCTCGTGGTGCAGATGCTCACCTCGGGGAGTAGAGGAGCAAAGTGCTGTTGAAACCGGCGAAGGCGCGCTCGCGCGTGGCCTACCCGTTCTCCCATGAACGAGGGAGAGGAAGGAGCCATCCTGGAGGCGAAAGTTCGTGCAGAGCATACCGGGAGCGCGTGGGCTGCTCTCTGCACTCCGCTCGCCGTGCAGCCGTCCTCGAGAAGCACGATGCTCTCGCGCTGTCTCTCATCGGCGCGAAGAAGGAGGAAACGAGCAGCTCGCCTCAGCCGCTGTCCTCCCCCTCCTAGTTCTCGGAGAGCAGCCGAGCCAGCAGTGACTCGCGCAACACCGCACGGCGCAGGGCCTGCAGCAGACGGCGTCCCTCCGAGTCGAAGGATCCGCCCGTCCAACAGATGCGCTCAAGACGCATGTAGCGGAAGCGCACGAGCTCCGCCACGAGCTCCGCGAGAGAGCCCAGCGCCACCCCAGGGGATTGGCGCCCAGCCAGCGGCTCGGGGCATGCAAGTACCCATCGTGAACCGGCACGCGCCCCTAGTGACGAGCATTCTCGCGCCGAGCCTCAAGCGTAGCGGCGAGCTCGCGAACCTGCTCCTCCCCGAACTCTTGCGCACGGGCGATAAGTGACACGGACTCCGCGCTCGTCATCCTTGCGCTCCTCCCTCCCGCAGCAATTGGCGCCGGACATGCTCCGTCGCCCAGGAGGTGAGAAAGACGCGGTCGATGGTGCCCTCAGCCAGCACGATGCGATAGCGGCCAGCGTGTAAATGTCCTGGGGATTAGCGAGTGAGAACCAGGACCACCGCGCTCGGCTCCAGCTCGTCGCGCAGTGCCCAAAAAGCGGACCAGAAGACCCGGTCGAGGCCGAGCACGACCAGGTCTCCACCGCGACGGATGAGTCGGCCGCGCAAGGCGCGCATGGACTTCTCCCCACCCAGCCAGCGCCGGGTGCGGTCGGAGAACTCGACGGCCATGCTCTCGCCGAGGATGTCGCGTAGCCAACGCGCGGAGTTGCTGCAGAGGCAGAAAAGGAGTGCCTTCTCGCCGACGTACCAAGCGTCGATGACCCGCTCGACGACCGCCTTCGCCTTCGGGTGCTGCGCGTCCTGCTGCTCACCCATCATGCTCATGAGGATGTCGCGGTATGTGTCCTTCCGCGCGGAGAGGCATCGAGTGGGCTTGCCCCGCTTTTGTGGCTCTCCCGCACTTTGTGTGGTTCGCGAGCGAGGAAGCAGGCAAGGACGGCAGGAGGCTGGTGGGACGAGTACACCTGGGGATGAAAGAGTCGTACTCGATTCCTGGCTGTCGGGTGGAGCGGGTGGTGCGGAGCGGCTCCACGCAAACCGTCTTCGTGGTGCGCACGGAGCGTCGAGGCGCCCAGGGCCCTTCCTGCAAGCAACATAGCGACGCGCCGCACAGTACCGTCCGTCGGCCAGCCGACCTGCCCTCCGCAGGACGTGCGGTTCAGCTCGAGTTGCACGTGCGCCGCTTCTCCTGTCGCAATGCGAGGTGCGAGCGCCGCACATTCTCGGAGCGCCTGCCCCGCCTTCTGGCCCCGAATGCCCGGCGCACGCGCCGGCTCGCCCGTGCGCAGTGCATGGTGGGCATGACGGCCGGGGCAGAGGCCGGTGCCAGACTGCTCAAGCCCCTGGCCATGCCGACGAGTCCCGACACGCTTCTGCGGCTGATGCACCACACCCCGCTGCCCGCGCAGACACCGCCCCAGGTCGTCGGTGTGGATGATTGGGCCTCGCGCAAAGGGCGCGCCTACGGCTCCATCCTCGTCGACCTGAAGGAGCACCGTGTCGTTGACTTGCAGTCCGATCGGTCGGCGCCCACCCTGGCTTCATGGCTGCGTCGGCACCCCGGTGTCGAAGTCATCGCCCGAGACCGTTCGAGCGAGTATGCGCGCGCAGCAACAGAGGGGGCACCCCAAGCCCGACAGGTCGCGGATCGTTGGCACCTGCTGCTCAACGGGCGGCAGATGGTGGAGCGCTGGCTGACGGGGGCTCACGTGCGGCTGCATGCACTGCCCGAAGCGCCGAGATCGGACACCGCCCCCGTGCGTCGTCACGCCAGTTTTCCGCGTACTTACAGCGAGGAGCGTGCGAGTGAGGAGAGCCGGGCACGACGCCTCGCCATGTACCAGGCCGTGCGCCGCCGCCACCTGGCCGGGGAGCCCCTGCTGAGAATCAGCCACACCTTGCGGCTGGCGCGGGGGACGGTACGCAAGTACGCCTTGGCGCCGAGCTTTCCAGAGCGCGCGGCGCGTGTGCCCGGTCCGAGCATTCTCGACCCCTACTTGGAGCATCTCGCCCAGAGGCACGCCGAGGGCTGCGAGAACGCGCTGGCCCTGTGGCGGGAGATTCGCGCCCGGGGCTTCAAAGGCACATCGAGGCAGGTGCATCTCTGGCTGCAGACGCGGCGCACGACAGTGGCACGCTCGACGCCTCGTACACGCTGCGGCAATGACTCGAGCCCGAACCTCCCGCCCCCCGGTGGTGCTCGCCCCTCCCCCAAGCAACTGGCGTGGCTGTGTGTTCAGCCGAAAGCCGCGCTCACCCCCACGGAGGTGGCCACGCTGGCGCGCCTGGAGCAGGACGCGGAGGCCACGCGCGTCGTGACGCTGGTGCGTCGCTTCGGAGAAATCGTGCGCGAGCGAGGTGTCACGCGCGGTGCCGAGCCCATCAACACCTGCAGCGCCTTCGAGCAGTGGCTGAGTGAGGCGCGCACGTGCGGCGTGCGCGCGGTGGAGACCTTCGCGCAGGGACTCGAGCAGGACGGTGATGCCGTCCGAGCCGCGCTGACCACGCCCTGGAGCAATGCCCAATCCTAGGGGCAGATATAACGAAGCTCAAACTCCTCAAGCGCCAGATGTACGGCCGTGCCAGCTTCGACTTGCTGCGCCGTCGCGTGCTGCTCTCCGCGTGAGCGCATCGATCACACAAAGTGCGGGAGAGCCACAAAACCGGGGCAGGCTCACTTGGCTCTACGGGCCCCCCTCTTAACGGACTTATTTTCCCTGGCTTAGAGCGTATTTCGTTTCGGTAGGTAGCCCAGCGCCCTGTCTGCCCGAGGGGCGGCCTTGTTGACATCGACCCTACCGAAATATGCACTTAGCACCACAGGCTCACCCCGAGTAACAGCAGGACCTCTGGAGAGGCACTCTCTCGCGCCCGGTACGCAGCAGGGCGACGCCCGCCTTGAGGGGACAACCAGCTCTTCGCTGCGGCTTGGAGCGCAGAGTTCGCAGCGCCACGTCAAGAAGAGCGCCTTCCGCCAATACCCGTCGAATCGAGTTCTGGTGACAAATGGCCCTCATCGCCAGGAAGACGGAGCAGGCCACGGCGAGCAGGACGAAACACCTGGCCATGCCAACCTCGTCCTCGAGCAGCTGCAGCAAC